>JBBREF010000001.1:0-116877 GCA_038203205.1 Gemmatimonadales bacterium
CGACTCGTGCTCACATGCTCGGAGCAGCGGAACGGCGAGGCCTGCGGCGGGCATTCCCTTCTCGATGAGATGGGGCTGGTGCCGGTCTCTCCTGTAGCCACAGCCATCGCCTGAGCGATTCACGAACTTCTATTCGGGTGCCAAATCCCTTCGATGCTGATCGCACGACCATCAGGGGAGTATGCTAGACCGGAGCAAGTCTCACATGCGGCGGAGGCGGCAGCTCGACGCGGATTGTATCACCAGGCCGCACCACGCCCCCAACGCGCACCACTGCCATGATCCCGGCTTTGCGCACGAGGTTGCCTCGAGCATCTCTGTCGAGTACCGCCGCCATCAAGCCGGGCTGAAAACGATCGAGTTGTGTGCAGGGATTCCGCAGGCCCGTGATCACCACTTCAGTGTCGGGGCCGACGTGCAGGATCGTTCCCACGGGGAGGTCGAGGAGAGAAATGCCACGTGTGGTTATGTTCTCGCCCATCTCGCCTGGACCCACGTCGAATCCGGCCGTGGCCAGCTCCGCGTGTAACTCCTCATGGATGAGGTGCACCTGCCGCAAGTTGGGCTGCGATGGATTCGCCGCAACACGCGACCGATGCTTGACAGTCTCGCCGGAATGACTGTCGCCCTCGACCCCGATGCCTGCGATCAACCGAATCTCGCCCCGGGATGACTTGCTGAACGAATGCGTCGAACTCGCGCTGACCGCGATCACCGATCCCATAATTACCGTTGCACTTTCAGAGTGAAGCTCGCTTTCACCAAGCGCTCCAGAATACGCGGTTTGTGCGCTGGGTCTTGTTTGCTGCCATAAGAAGGAGGTTGAGGTGTGATGACAATCACAATGCTACGGCTCGATTACCCCAGTGAGCCAGTGCAAGACGTTCAGAACGAACCGAGCATTCTGCTCCGCTCCCTGCGCATTCATCCCCATAGCGCGCCGGTTCGGACCAGCGACTTGTGCGCTGAACATCGCGGCCTCTCCGAAGATCGCGACGCGCCCGCGTCCGACACGTCGCGTGGCGCCCTGAAGCCAGTTCCCCACCGGTCGGACGGTGGTCGTCTTCTCGAACTGCCACGCGACGCGCGGCTCGAGCGAAATGAAATCTGCGGGAAGCACCATCACCGGGCGTGAGCCGTTGCCCCTGAGCTGGAAGGCTTGGCCAGTAAAGCTTCGAATCTGTGTCACGCGCTCGCCCGGTTCGCGTCCCTCGAGAATAGGATGCGGCGCGAGTGTTCGGTCTGCGACCCTGAACATCGTCGGCACGGACGCGGCCGCGTCATTCATCGTGCTGTCTGTCCGCCAGGCCGCACGCGGATAAGCAAATCCGTCAGTGAAGCGCGCGCCGAACGCCGAAGCGAGTTGCAAGGCTGCGCCGGCGAGTGGCATGTGATCGGCAATCAGCAGCAGGCGCCCGCCGTTGTTCACCCACTTGAGTACCGCGCGAATTTCGGAGTCAGTAAACGCGGAGGGAGTCGGGTACGGATACGTGTCCCATTGCTCGTCGCTTGCCTGCGCATTCGAGATCGCGAGGACCTCGCACGCTGCGAGTGATGCCGCTGTGAATACGGCGCGCAGCGGAGCGACGCGGAAACCGTCCCGCCTGGCGAGGTCACCGAATGCAAAGAATCGGTTGTCGAGCGTGTGGAAGTTGTGATGCTCTTCGTCGAGACAGAGTCGAGGACCAGCGCCGACAGGATAGGCTGGCCGTGTGATGGCCGGCTTGAACGCCGTGTCGGGTGCCTGCTGGGCGTATGCAGGATGCGTGGCTACAAATCCGGCGAGAATGCCGATACCGGTGATCCAGGAACGAGAGTGTCTCGTCCAGCCACATGCAATTCCGTTCACCGTGATCACCGGCCGGCTTTCTAGCTCGTCGAACTACGACGCCCGCAATTCAGCGACCCTGCACGTACCACAACGCGCTTTTCCAACCTGGCTGGATCGGTCCGAGCTGGAGTGTGCCGCCCTGGCTGTGGATGTAATTGTTTTGATACCAGCTGTTCTGAATTCGCACAGCTCCGTTTGTATCCTTGTCCGGTATCAGCTTCCACATCGCACTTGCCCAATTCGGGCTGATCGGTCCTGCTTCCAGTTTACCGTTCTGATTATGAAGATAAATGTTCGGGTACCAGCGGTTCTGGATCCTCACCCATCCGCTGTGTACGGGTACTGTTTTCCACATCGCGCTGTACCAGCCTGCAAGCGCCGGCCCGTACTCCAACCCGCTGGCCTTCTGATTGTGAAGATATTTGGATGGTGATTCAACGTTCTGGAATCGGACATACCCGGCCGGCGGAGGCGCCAATGGCTTACCAACCGAATACAAGAAGCCCTGGTTCCCTCCGGTTGCACCAAGATTCACGCCCTTTTTGAAATTCGAGTGGTCGCTCTGCACGGGCACCGCGAAGGAACCGTCTGCCATCATTCCATATGCGTATGCATCGAGGCCCAGGTAAACCCACGCGTCTGAAACTTCCTCTGCTGTGGCAATTTCCCAACCATTCGATAGTGCGATCTGTTGTGCCTGATCCCTCGTCAGCCCGCCCTGATTGTGAAACTTCACCTCAAGGACGCACTTCATTTTTGTTGCATTTTGCAAACCTGGAGCACAGGCCTTTGTGGGAATGTCAAGTGTAAGAGCGCCCCTGTCGGCCGGATCGGCAATGGTCATCTTGACGAGTTGGTTGAAGACCGTCGACCGTTGAAATTCAGTCGAATTGGGTCCGACATATTCAGCGACATTAAATCTCTTGACGCTTCTCGCTGCCTCATTCAACGACGCGTCGTATTGGTCGGTTTTTGCGGCGGCAGCTATAACTCTTCCAAAGATCTCACCCATCGTCGCTACTATCCCGACTACTGCCAACACGGAAACAACCCTTGTTCCAATAGAAGGGGCGACCTTCGCCACAACTTGAGTGGCGGCTTGTGCCGATTGTTCTGCGGTCTTTTGCGCTCCGATCCCAAGCGCCTGCTTGAGTATTTGCTTCCCCGTCTCCTTAGCGAGCGCCGAACCGGTGTTCGGGATGATCTGTGCAGGACCTGCCTTCGCGATAGCCTGGGCCTTCGAAAGGCCATTCTGGATTCCCAGATTTATCACTTCTTGATTTCTTTTGATTGCGAGCCTACCAGCCACGTCCAAAACGCGCTGGGCAGATCCGACCGAACTCCCGACGACGACCGCACCGGCACCTGCTGTAACGAGTCCAACTCCGGTAACAGTCAGCCCTGCTCTAAGCGCCGTCTCTGACATATCTTTGCCCAGGGGCCTCAGATTTTCGGTGTCCTCAAGATCAGGGACGCTGTACATCGACATTGGCTTATACAGCATTGTCATCGCCTCCTGTCCCCTGGTTCCTATTTGAAGAGGATTTTCAAGCGGCACGAATCCATCTGTGGTGCCTCTTCCGTCTGTTGTATTAAAGAGGACCCCAAGCGTATTCATCTTGTATTTTGTCTCCGGCGGTACCTGGTACACACCGATACTCTGGCACATTTGACCCGTGCCTCCACCTTGCAGAGGAACTTGCTGACAATACTGCTGAGTCGCTAATGAGATTCCAAACTTGCCGATATGTCTGTTCCAATCGGCAAGCGTCAGTCTGGCGACCTTTGTCTCGTCGCAAGCCGCCCACTGTTCAAACTTTCTTCGGAACTGGCTCTGTATCGGGATCGGGTCCTTTGCTGTGAGAGCATCCCACATTACCCTCAGCATAAAGGGGGCGTACTGCCAACGCCTGACGGGATTCGAACTTAGCTCATTCTCCAGCCGAGCCAGGGCATTCCGGTCGGGCTCGACGCCTTCCTGCCTCAGCAACATTGCACCCGCTTCCACAGTAACAGGATCGCCGGTTCGCCATCCATCGAGCATCGGGTTTGTTGGCGGGGCGCTGCAAAGCATTTCGTACCTGGGAAGGTTGTACAGCGGGTTTGTCAGAACATCTTCCGACCATTCTGAAGGCGGAGGACCGGCCTGCTCCCGTGCTGCCGCACTTCTTTGTACATAGAAAAAGCCGGAGTTGATTCCCTTATAGCCAATATTGGGGCTTCGTGTCACCCCGAGAAAAGGCGTACCCTGGACCGGCAGAGCAAGGCGTCCGTCATTTATCATACCGGCTACTCCGCCCGTATTAAGCTTTAGTTCGCCGAAGGCCGCATTCATTTCATTTGAATTCGCCAGTACCCACCCGTTCTTTATGGCCAGGTTTTGCGCGTCATCGAGGGTGACATTGGAGGCAAAGTGAAACTTGACCTCTGCCACACATCTCACGGTGTTTCCCGGTGGATGAACTTCGCCGGGTTTGCACGAGGTCGTAAACGTAATATCCCCGCGCACGACTTCTTGCGCTGAAACGGTGATCGCTATGTGCGGGCTGAATAGCAGAGTCACCACCAAAAGGAAATCGACTACCTTTTCGCCTGGTTTCCTGGTTGATACGTTGTGACGCGTCATTGGTCACTCCTTTAGATCAAGCCTGGGCGGTAATTCTCGTCAATTGAACGATGCCTGAGCGGCAAAGGGGGCCTCGGCACTCCGATCGGGAGCTGCTTGACGCCGAAATTCAAATTGCGGGCGAATCAAACGATATGCTAGAGCAGCAAGCTTCATTGAGATCGCTTGTCAGCTTCAGCATGTGTTCGCCTGCGTACAAAGATCCTGAGGAACTTCGGCTTTACTTGTCCTGGAACGTAGGAACGGGTTCCTGTTCCAGCGGCGCGGCGCTGTCTGGACGCTTCATTGCGGACCTCAACATCATCGTCGCTGCATAGATCACAACGCCGACCACCATCCACCTCAGCACGCTGAGAGGCAGCGACTTCACGATCAGTCCCGCGACGAGCACACCGGGAATACCGCCGAGCGTTAGTCCGAGCGCGGCTTTTCCATCGAATTTCGCGGCTCGGATGAAGCGGAAGCCACCCGCCATCGCCATCAGCGCCCCGGATCCCATCATGATGGGAAATGCAGCACGCGGGTCCATCCCGAGAAGACTGAAAATGATGAGCGACGGTGCGTAATTTCCGATTCCAAGCATTAGCAGTATGCCCAGCACGAAATTGACGACGATTGCGAAACCCAGTTTGCCGGCTGAAAGAGTCAGCTCCGTTCCGCCAGCTGGAAAGACACCGAGCTGGCTCATCGTCATGAACACTGCCGCGGCGATGAGGCCGAGCGAGATCGTAATCTGAATTGGGCGCACTGGAAGACGCGCTGAGAGTCCTGCTCCCACCCATCCGCCGAGCACCGAGACTGCGATTAAAGATCCCAGCACTACTGGATCTACCTTCACCGCGGCGATGAAGATGAGCGCCTGAGCGACCACAGGAAGTGAGTGACCAACGATCATCGTGCCGACAAGCCGCTCGTCCGGCACGACTTTGAACAGCTTGTATGCCGCGGTAGTCGTTGCGAACGATCCAATTCCCAGCGTGTCGAGGAAGTCGGTAACAAATCCGATCGCAAGTTGGACCGGAGAAGGCCACCGTCCTTTTGCCTGCCGGATGTTCACAGCACGCCTCCATGCAAAGATGAAGGCAATCCCCGTCACTACAAGAACGGTGAGCAGCACGGCGCGAATGATCATCAGTGGCCTCGAGGTGGTACTCTAGTTTGCATGAGAGTGAGAATGACTACTTCCTTTTTCTTCAGCCTGTAGACGATTCTATACGGTGGGTGAAAGATCTCGCGATACTCTGCCCGCCCTATTTCCGGAACCATCCTCCCTCGGGCAGCGATTCGGCCCAGCTTCCCAACTGCCTCTGACAGATCGGCCAGCCACTTTGGGCCGTGGCCATGGAGACTCAGGGGCTTGCGTCAGGCCCGGAATCCGGACTGGGCATGAATGTACTCTTCGCAATCCAGCTACCTCACTCAACAGGAACGCCATTCCGTACTTCAGCGACGCCCCACTTTCCAGCGAATTTGGTGACGACGAGAAAGTACGGCGTACGTGGGCCAGACCCTGTCATCGACGTAGACTCAACGTCGACGAAAGCCACCTCAGGGGTGAGGAAGCGAATCTTGATCGATTCAGGCGGATGAATGTGTGCCAACCTATGAGGGCCGCCGGAGACGATGCTTGAATAGAACTTCGCGACTGCGGCCCTTCCGACCAGGTGGCGTCCGTCGTCAAGGCGTTCATCAACATCCTCGTGCTGGGTTGCAATCATCCCAGCAACATCGTCCTTCTGTGCCGATGATGCGTGCGCGGCGACGAGTTGCCTGATCACTTGCACATCAGCGGGAGTTCCAGGAACCGTCTGGGCGTACACCGGGCGCGTTCCAACGACAAATGCGAGACACAGGCCGACAAATACGGTGCGATTCATGCTCGTGACCTCGACAGTGGACTGATACGTGAATACCGCAGCTGCGGTAATAACGCCTTGGGTGTAAGCATCAGCCGATGAGAAGAATGCGACCGGTCGCGTTCTCGCGGTCGAACTCCATGCGGTTCGCCGCTTGCTGTGGGCCGACGCGGCCGCGCTCGATTTCGGCGACGGCATAGTTCTCGCCGCGAACGGGTTGACCGGCTAGGCGTCGCAGCATCGCCAGTTGGCCGAAATGCGCAAGTGCGTCAGCGACCGGTCCCTGAAAGAGTTGTTCGCAGGAGCGGCCCAAAGCCACATCGGACGCCAGGAAGGCGTCAAGCGCGTTCACTCGGTCATAGAAACGCTCGACTTCTTGTTCCCAGGGCAACGGCGTCGCGTCTTTCCACTGCTCGTTACCGGTAGCCTGTGAGAGAGCCCAATCGAGCAGGTCGCCGATATGAGCCACGATCTGGGAGGGCGTGCGTGTCGTCTCTCCCCCGCGGAACGATGCGAAGTTATCTGGAACGTCACGCAACACCTTGCCACCCCGGTAGGCCAACGTCGCGATAGTATGGCGAAGGAACTGTCGCGTTGGGTCAGGTGCTGCGTTCATTCCATACTCCTTGCAGGGGTTTGACTGGCGGTATAACGGCTTGCCGATAAGCTGCGTGCGCCGCAGGCGACCGTCAGCTTCATCGGCTTGTTATGCGGCCACAGGGTCACGAGCCCGGGCAACCCGGCCGAACTCCGGATGTGACAGCGGGGATCACGTGCTCGCGCAGGATCCTCGTACCGAGGGTATTGCCGGTCGTAAAGTCGTTGTAGCGCCCGGCGAAGATGGTGACGACCATGTCAAGACCTGGCAAGACGAAGATGCGCTGCTGCCCGTTCCCCACGGCGGTGCGCGCCTCGACGAGCCCGCGCGGCGTGGGATAGCACGCGTACCACCAGAAGTACGCGTACCCGAAGGCGCCGGCGGCTTCTGATTGGATTCCCGTGCGGTCACGCGCCCCCGCACTCGCGAAGCGAAACTCCCGGCGGGTAGACAGCCCGACCCAGTCAGCCGGTAGTACCTGCCGGCCGCTCCATCGGCCGCCGTGCAGGTACAGGGATCCGAACTTCGCCAGGTCGCGCCCCCGGAGCCTGAGCCCGGAGGCCGCGTTCGGCATTCCCCCGAGATCGCCCAGCCACTCGGCCGTCTCGATGCCCAGGGGCTCGAACAGCTTCGTCCGGGCGTACTCCTGGATCGGCATCTTGACCGCGCGCTCGATCACCGCGGCCATCACCTGGACGAGTCCACCGTTGTAGTTGAACTCCGCGCCAGGGTCGTGCGTGAACGCGCGCGACAGCACGAACCAGAGCGGCTGCGAGTCCCGGGTCATCCGAATCTCGTCGTTACGCGGGTCGGTGTACGGCATGTCCTCGTTCCATTCCAGGCCGGAGGTCATCGCCAACACATGCGCCAGCGTTACGCGCCGACGGTCGGCGGTGTTCAGTTCCGGGTATTCCGGAAACCAGTCAACCACCGGCTGGTCCAGTGACTTGATCGCGCCCTCAGTGAGCGCGATCCCCGCAAGGGCGCTCACGACGCTCTTGGTGAGCGAACGTAGGTCATGAATCGAGCCCGCTACCATGGATACACGCCCAAGCGGCGTGCCCCATCGTTGATCGAACCCATCGAAGTACTCTTCGTAGATGAGCCGACCAGAGCGTTCGATTAGAATCGCATGCACACCAAGCTCAGGCCAGGCGCGCACGGACGCCGTGAGTGCGGCAAGCCGGTTCGCATCGACACCCAAGGACTCTGACGTCGCGGTCTTCCAGCCATCGGAGAGGTCAGGCGGAGACTGATAGTGTGCAGTCGGCAGGCTTTGCGCCAGGATCGCCGGCGCAGCGAGGAACCCGAGTGCAAGGGCCGCCAGATACGTTCGCATCTCACGTTGCTCCTTCAGGTGGACAATGAATTCGTGACGCCGACGTCAGACGGCATATGGTCCGCATAACTACATAATAGACGGCGAGAATATACTGCAGAGGGCAGACAAAGCGACTTTGAGACGATGCTATTCGCGCTTACTTCAATTCGTTCAGCTCACAACTCAGTTTGCCCCAGGCACTTACGCTAAGGCATCTCCGGCCGCACTCACGGGATGCTGCGAGAAGTTTGCAGTATAATTTTCGCGGTTCTTTCAGGATGACTGTACCGACTCCGCAACGTGAGTTGCCAATGAAGGCCTCAGTAGGGACAAGCTTAGCAACTTCCATGATGTTTGAGCCTGACAAGCGGCCAGGACCTGCCGTAGACTAGGAAACCCAATGACAAGAGAAATCCCGACGGAATCGACATGGAGCGTAACGGTTGGTACCGATGCAACCACCGCGCTCGCCTCGATCACCCCTGACGCCCCGGTCTTCGTCTGCGCCCACGGCGCCGGGGGGAGCATGTACGACCGCGGCATGACCGCACTCACAAGAGCGTTGATCGCTCAGGGAATCACTGTCGTCAGGTTCAACTTTCTCTACAAAGAGAAGGGATCAGGCAGGCCCGACCCGATGCCCCGCCTCGAATCGACATTCACCGCAGTCGTCGAGCACGCCCGGAAAGAACTGAACCCGAGCAAGCTCATCATCGGCGGAAGATCCATGGGCGGCCGGGCCGCATCCATGATGACATCGAAAGGCTTCGCTTGCGACGGACTCCTCCTCTTCGCATATCCACTGCACCCTGCGGGGCAGCCCGAGAAACTCCGCGACGCGCATCTCCCTTCTATAGAAGTACCAGTGCTCTGCTTCAACGGAACCCGCGATGCGCTCTGCACTCCGGAGCTCATGAAGAAAGCGCTGGCACCAGTACTGACACGATGGGAGATGCGATGGATCGAAGGCGCAGACCACAGCTTTCACGTCCTGAAATCGTCGGGAACGACAGACTCGAAAGTTCTCGAAGAAGTAGCACTTACAACAAGAACATGGATCGCTACGGTCTGATGATTCGCCTGACGCTCGTCGCATGCGTAGCCACCATACCGGCGATCGCACTCTCGCAGTCGGCTTCCCCGCTCATGCCGATCGACCTCGCGAATTCCGCAGAAGCAGCGTGGCTCAATAAACCGGTGCTCGCATCACGCACGCTCGACGACATGAGCGACACCACAACATGGCGGTTCCAGGGAACCGCGAAACTCACCCAGATCGGGCGCGACAACTCGCTCGGTCATCCCGCATTCCGCGTCACAATGGACATGTTCACTGACAAGCCGGCGCCCACGCGCAACAGGCTTTCATCAGTGAACCTGCGACGCAATTTCGACAACGAGGATTGGCGCGGCTTCAATCGGATTTCGATGTGGATCAAGCCTGACGTCGCAGGCTTCCCGATGCTTCCGCTCCAGATCGTTTTTCACAATGACGGCGCAGTCAAAGTCCCTGACGTCTATTACCGCGAAGGCATCCACTACGTCTCCCTCGAGAACGGCAAGTGGACCAACGTCGTATGGGAGATCGAACCGCTCGACCGCGACAAGGTCACAGCAATCGAAATCGGATACTGGGTCAACAAGATGCTCGCCTCACCCAGCGACCGCGTCGCTTTCGATATCGCCCGCGTCGAGCTCCAGAGAGTCGAGCCCGACCACTACGCTGGCTGGAACGTCGCGCCTGGTAAAATCGCGTTCAGCCACAGCGGCTATGTGACATCCGCCCGCAAGTCTGCTGTTACCAGCAACATCAGCGCAAAAGAGTTCAAGCTCATCAGCGTCGACGGACCCGCTCCACAAACGATCCTCTCAAAACCGACCCGGTCACTCGAAACCCGACTCGGCAGATTCCAGGAACTCGACTTCTCGGAAGTCCAAAGGCCGGGCACGTACATCCTTGAAGCCGGCGGCGTGCGCACGCGCGAATTTCGCATCGATGACAGGGTCTGGAATGGCACGATCTGGAAAACGCTCAACTTCTTCTACGGCGAGCGTTGCGGCATTCACATACCCGGTGTCCACGACCATGACCATAATGACTGGTTCGCTACGCTCGGCGCTGACTCTATCGCCATGAACGGCGGCTGGCACGATGCCGGTGATTTGTCGCAGGGTCTCATCAACACAGGTGAAGGCACCTATGCCATGTTCTCGCTGGCAGAATCACTCGCGAAGCAGGGTGCCGATACGGCGCTGGTGCGAAGACTCGTGGACGAAGCGCGATGGGGACTGCACTGGGTGCTGAAGGTGCGCTTCCCCGGTGGGTATCGGATGGGGTTTGCGTCTCACAACCTGTGGACCAACAACATCGTCGGCGATGAGGACGACCGGACGCGCGAGGCAAAGAACAACCCGAACGTCAACTACATCGCTGCAGCTGCCGGTGCGATCGGATATCGCCTGCTGCGCGACACTGATCCAGAGCTTGCCGTACGCGCGCTCGATATCGCCGAGGATGACTGGAGTCACGCGATAGTTGGTAAGGAGAATGCGGAGACGCGACACACTGTCGCCTTCGCGGCCTCACCCATGGAGCTCGCAGGGATTGGAATTCTTGCGTCGCTGGAACTCTTCAAGGCAACCGGGAAGCAGCTCTACGCCGACAAGGCCATCGAACTCGCGAAAGTGGTTCTTGCGTCGCAGCAGAAGAACTTCGTCGGCGACAGGTTCCCGCTTTCTGGTTTCTTCTACACAGGCCCCGATCGAGACACGTTGTTCCACCAGTTCCATCGCGGGAATGATCAGGCCCCGATCGTTGCTCTCACGAAACTCGCTGAGGCGTTGCCATACCACGACGACTGGATAAAGTGGTACGCCGCCGTTGCTAACTATTCCGAGTATCAGAAGCGAAGCGCTCGCACTACTGAGCCTTACGCCGTGCTTCCCTCGTACGTGTATCACGAAAAAGAGTACCTCCAGCGACCGGAGAAGGGCGCGCCTCATGGCGAAACGCGCGAGGCGTTCCGCGCGCAGGTGCTCGAGGGGATGCCGATGGGGAACGGATACTACCTGAGAAAATTCCCTGTGTGGTTTGCGCGTCAGGGAAACTTTGGCATCCTCCTGTCTCAGGCGAAAGCACTCTCCTCCGCGGCACGTCTTCGCCGCGACAAGCCAGCGCAGGATCTCGCCCAGAAACAGGCGCAGTGGATCGTCGGAAGAAATCCGTTTGTTCAGAGCACCATGTACGGTGAGGGCTACGACTGGGCTCAGCAGTACAGCGTGTCGTCTGGAGATTTCGTCGGATCACTGCCTGTTGGCATGCAGAGCCGGGGTGTCCGCGACATCCCCTACTGGCCGTCGCAGAACACCTACGTGTACAAGGAAGTCTGGGTGCATCCGTCGGCGCGCTGGCTGTGGCTGATGGAAGACCTGATGGATCCGACTATCGCAGATGTTCAGCCTGCGCGAATGCTTGACTACTCAGTGAAGTCCGTGACCCGCGCAAATGGAACGGTCACCATCACGCTTCGTGCAAATGGATCGGGAGCGCATACGTTCGTACTGCGCTCTGACAACCTCACCGTCACTCAGCCGTCGAAGACCGTCACGCTGCGAGCCGGACGCCCGGTAGCGATTACCTGGACCGCGAAGATCGAAGCTGCACAGGGCCCGTGGGTAGGAGTGATAGTACCTGATCGTGACGTGAGCAATCGGCGGGAGACGATGGGTTCCCTGCCGCGATATGTTGCTGGAACTCGCCGCTAACTCGAGACCTTGAATCCTGGATCAAAATGCTCGTCGGTTGTCAGCTGACACGTCTCAAAACTAATTCCCCGGCCGTCGATCCGAGATTCATGCTGTAGGGCAGAACGACGCGATCCGCATCGATGTCACCCTCGATGGGGCCGACGCAAAGCGCGTTCGGTGGACATGGATGGGGAGCGATAGTAACGCGCCTCCCGACGATCGAGTACTTCCACGTCGAGCTGAATCGCTGAGGCGCCGACCCGTCGGACCCCGCGCCGATGATTCTCAGGATGGTGATCCTTCTCACGTCCCCGTTCGACAGGAATTCGAGCGTATCAGCGATAAGGGTGATCTCGTGTCCGCTACCCAACCTTGACGTTACCGGAAGAGTATTTCCGCCAACCGTCGCTGCTGCATACACGCTTTCAACACTGGGCCCGACTGGGTCTGGGCCAGGATCTGAGCACCCGATCGATGCAGCAGCAAACAAAGTTGCAGCGAACACAGACCTCGACCGACGAATCAGATTCATCTCGAATTCTCCTGCAAAAATAGTGGCAATGCCGCCTCACAAACTGGAACATTTTCCAAGAGCCCGATAAGGCCTGGAATGGCATGATTCGTGACAAAACGAGTATTCGGCTGACGCGCGTCGCGCTCGCCATTTCCCCGCCATCCGGTGCCTACGATGAATACAACCATGTACAGACTTACCCTCATTCTCGCCGGCTCTTTCGCCATCATCGCGTGCAACGATACCAAACCCTCAGCGGTTTCGGATGCACTGGCGCAGGACAGCACGCTGATGCTCGAGGTAATGCTCGCCAACCGCGACAGCGCTGCCAACCAAATGGTTGACGATTCGTTATCGCTTGCCGCGCCCGCTGAGTCGCCCGCAACGGAACCCGAACTGACACCGGCTCCTGCTCCATCGCGTCCAGCGCCGGCAGCCACCCCAGCGCCGACTCGTACCGCGGCTGTTCAGCCAGTCTCGAAAAAGGCCACTACGGCCGCCCCTCGCAGGACTGCGCCGAAACCGACGGTCACTCGCACAGCAAGCAACACTTCAACGCCTAAGCCAGCGGTCACCCGCGCACCGGCCGTGCTGCGTTCAACCGCAACTCTACCCGCCGGGACTCAGCTCGCTCTCGAATCAAGCCGACGCATCTGCGTCAACACCAGCAACGTCGGCGACAGATTCAGTGCCCGAACGACTCAGGATCTCATTGGACCACTCGGCACGGTCATTCCACGCGGCGCGACGGCAACCGCTGTCGTCTCATCACTGACTGGCAGCAAAGGTGAAGAACGGATCGCGCTCGAGATCAAGTCGATCAGCGTGAAGGGACGCGTCTATTCAGTGAGCTCGGCGATCACCAACATCGAACTCGACAGACGACGTGGCGCCGAACGTTGCCTGCCTGACGATGGCAGGATTGTGGCTGAGCTAACCCAGCCGCTCAAGATCAGGTTGTAGAAGCTTTCACGAACCACTCGACGGCGGGCGGGCCTGATCCCTCGCCCTCGTCGTGTTTCAGATAGACGTAAGCGTCACTCCAGTTCTGCGACGCTACACATCTTGCCCACTCGGTGAGTGCCGCCTGGTCGTAGTCGAGTTTGTGCAGGCGCAGATATCCCCACGACGCAGTGCAGACCACCGGACACGCGAGTTCCGCCGACTCCGAGATGCACATCGCGATGTCGCGATCGCGCAACACTGTGAATACGTCCTCATCGAACCACGTGTCGTTCCTGAACTCGAACGTGTACCGCCGACCCTCCGGCAGATACGTGAGAAAATTCTGCAGCCTCGGCAAATCTTTCTTGAGATTCGGCGGAAGCTGAAAAAGGATCGGGCCGAGTTTGTCGGCGAGTGCGGCAGTGTTCTTGAGGAGATATTCGACTAGCGACTGCGAGTCGGGCTTGAGCCGGGTGTGGTGCGTTATGCGCTGGCTCGCCTTGATTGCAAAGGTGAAGTCCTCAGGAACCTGCGACGCCCAGTCGAGCAGAACGTGTTCTTTGGGAAGACGATAGAAAGTGTTGTTGATCTCGATCGTCGGGAATTTCGACGCGTAGAAGCCGAGCATGGCGTCGGCCTTGATGTCTTCAGGATAGAAAGTGCCTTTCCATTCCTTGAACGAATAGCCGCTGGTTCCTGCTAGAAGCTTCACTGCGCGACTCTACGCGCTTTTCTGCTTCTTTCCTGATTTTGCAGGCGCGATGTCAGACTTCTCTTCGGCCGCCGGAGCTTTCGCGAGACTTGCCTTGAGCGCTTCCATCAGGTCGATGATCTTGTCGCCGCCACCTGTTGCAGCTGGCTCGGATGTGATGTCCTTGCCTGCTACCTTTTCCTGAATGGTTTCGAGGACGCGCTCGCGGACAGTGTCCTTGTACTTGGTCGGCTCGAAAGCTTCGTTCGATGTCTGGTCGATCAACATCATCGCGAGGTTGAGCTCCTTCTCCTGCACTTCGCCTTCCGTGACCGGCACTTCATCCGTCGACCTTAGCTCGTCTGCGTAGTGCAGCTGCTCCATGACGATGCGGTTATCCTGTGGGCGGAGAAGGATGAGGTGCTGTTGCCCACGCGCTGCGTACTGGCCGAGCGCAGCCTTGCCGCTTTCCTTCATGGCAGCGGCGAGCAGGCGGTAAGCGCGATCGCCGCCCTTATCCGGCCCTAAATAGTAGCTTTTTGATACATATTCCCGGTTCACCGACGCGAGCGGCACGAACTCCAGGATCTCGATCGTGCTCGTGGCCTTCTCTTCGAGCGCCTTGAGCTCCTCGGGCGTCAGCACGACATACTGGTCCTTCGCGAACTCGTACCCCTTTACCATGTCATCCCGCGTAACCACCTCGTTGTTGTCCCGAGGGCAGATGTACTGTTGCTTCAGGCGCCCGCTGCACTTCTTGTGGAGCATGTTGAACGAGACGCTCGACTTCGATTCGGCCGAGGAGTAGACATTTACCGGGACTGAGACGAGGCCGAAGGAAATCGTGGCCGTGGAGATTGATCTGGCTGGCATTGGCTGGCGCCTGTTCAGGTTTGACGGGTCCGGGCGGACATCCGCGACTCATTTATGTCAAGACCATGGCAGGGACACCGCAACCCATGGGGACGGCGCATCCGTCCCCCAGAACATTACCCTCGGCAGATGCGCCTATGTGAGCAGGCGATCGCGGTACCCGCGGCTCAGGCGGAGCTCAGACGAGCCTGTGTTCGCTCCGCTGCGCACAAGACCCGAGTTCCAGGCTCTCTTCGGCCCGTGATCGCCCTGGTTTCGCCCGATGCGAGACGGCCTAGGCCGGTGGCTTTACCGCCACGGCATTCCCGGCAAGCACCGAAGTCGAAGCAGCATTTACTGCCGCGACTCCGGTTCTCATTTCTGCTTCGAGCTGACTCAACATTCTCATCTGCGCCTCCGTAGGAGCCGAAGTGGCATTCTGAGTGGCTCCGTGAAGGTCGAGAACTCGCGACTTGAGACTGAGCCAGCCGGAGCGAAAGGTTTCGCGCAGATCCGAAACCACTTTCTTCTGGGCAATTACGACTGAATCTTCAGCGGATCGGATTGCAAGACTCGCTTCAAGCTTCTGAAGAGTTTTATCCGAATCATTCCACGCTCTCAGAAGCTCATGTGCGCGTAACCCTGCGGCGTGACGATCAACAAGCTCCGCCGCAGGAACTGAAATGCGCGGATCACTTCTGACGGTCAGTTCGACCGGTGCTGCGTTCGGCACATTTCTTAGACTGACATTGTACTTGCCCGGAAGCACCCACGCGCCTTTTGGCGGGCCAAACCAGACTGCGTCATCCGCGACAGGAGTATAGGGAAGCGCATGTCTGAGATCCCATGTGACCCTGTGCATACCCGGATTGCCAGGACCCTTCAACTCGCGAACGACTTGGCCGGACGCGCCCTTGACCGTAATTGTCACTGAATCCGGACTTTTCGCCGAATCCGCAGCGGCACTTGTCTTTGCGATCAGATAGGTGATTGAAGATCCCATCACTGGATTTTCACCAGCAAACCGTTCTGCCCCAGCGGCGGGAAGTGATCGCCTCGCATAAGCCATAGTTGCCTGCGTCGGCGCCAGGATTGTCGTACGGCTCGATTCGGGATCACCGCTCGCGAGCATTCGACTATCGTCAAGTACTATGACGCTCCTCCCATGGGTACCGAGGACCACATCGAGCGTTCGCGGATGCACCACGATGTCATCGATTGGCACGGGCGGCAGGTTACCAGTCGGTCGCTTCCAAACAGCGCCGCCATCATAGCTGATTAGAAGACCCTGCTCGGTCCCCAGCAGGAGAACCCGTGGGTTCGCCGGATGCTCGGCCAGCGTGTTTATCACGTACCCTTGGGGGATTCCGGTAGAGAGCTTTTTCCAGGTTTTCCCAGCATCCGCACTACTATATAGATACGGCGCGAAGTCATTGTCCTGGTGTCCGTCGAAGGCCACATATAGCGTCTGGTCGCCATGCCGGGAAGCGAGCACCTTGCTGACCCATCGTGGAGCAGGCATGCGGAAGCGGGCAGTTACGTCAGTCCACGTGGTGCCGCTGTCGTTGGAAACCTGTACGATCCCTTCATCGGTTCCGATGACCAGCATTCCGCCGCGAAGTGGCGACTCGCTTATCGCCGTGATGGTTCCGTAGTCACTCACCCCGTCGTCACGGGACAGCGTCGTTGTATCCCGCTTGACCCCCATGATCGGCGCGGTTTTCCAATCAGTCTTTCTGGAGAATGATGGACTCAGCGCGTGCCAGCTATGACCGCGATCGCGCGTGCGAAAGAGGCGATGACCCCCATAGTAGTACGTCTTTGGATCGTGTGGCGAGATCAGCATCGGCGTTGCCCAGCCAAAGCTGTAGGTCTCGGATGTATCCGGTGGGACCGGCCGAATCAGGCGTTGCTCGCCGGTCTCGACGTTTACCGCATACGCCCTGCCGTTCTGCGAATTCGCGTACACATAACGCGAGTCGCTCGGATCAGGCTCCGTGAAAAATCCGTCTCCAAATGCCAGGTTTCGCACGTCACTGTTGAAGATCCCGCCCTGATTGTACGTGCGGCTCGGGATGACCCAGGTGCCATTATCCTGCGTGCCCCCATAAATGTTGTACGGTTCGGCGTCATCGACTGCGATGTCGTAGTACTGTCCTATCGGCAGATTATCGATGAACCGCCATGACTTCGCGCCGTCGTGAGTGACATACAAGCCCCCGTCGTTACCGAGTAACATGTGTGCCGGGTCTGAGGGGTTGATCCACATCGTGTGGTGATCGACGTGGATCTTGTCACCCGTGCTGTCGCTCGCGAACGTTTTTCCTCCATCGACAGAGCGCCAAAGGTATGCATCGAGTAGCCATACCTTGTCTGCGTTGGTTGGATCGACGCGGAGCTTGCTGTAGTACATTGGCCGAGGATTCATCGGGTTTGTGCGTCTCCACGTCCTTCCTCTGTCATCGGACCTGTATACTCCGCCCTCCTTCCGATGCTCGATTATGGCGTAGAGCACGTCGGCCTGACTTCGGGATTGCGTCAGTCCGATTCGGCCGATGTCACCAGTCGGCAGTCCCTCGGTAAGCTTGTTCCAGCTATCACCGCCATCGATAGACCTGTAGAGTCCGCTGCCGGGACCTCCTCCAACAAACCCAAATGCTCGCCGTTGTCGCTGATATGCGCCAGCTATCAACGTTCTTCCGTCGGGGTCGAGTGTCAGGTCGACAACTCCTGTGACCGAGTCGATACTCAGGACCTTTCGCCAGTTCCGTCCGCCATCGCGCGTTCGATAAACTCCGCGCTCCTCGTTCGCTCCCCACAGATGCCCAAGCGCCGCGACGTACACTACATCGGGATTTCGCGGGTCAATCAGTATGCGCCCAATGTGATGCGTCTCCGCCAGCCCCATCCCTTTCCAGGTGCGGCCTCCGTCGAGCGAGCGAAAAACACCGTTGCCCCATGAAGAACTCTGACGGTTATTCGGCTCTCCTGTACCGACCCAGACAATCTGCGGGTCCGAAGCGGAAATGGAGATCGCTCCAATTGACTGCGATCCACCTGACTGGTCGAAGATCGGCTCCCAGGTAGTCCCGCGATTGACGGACTTGAACACGCCACCGCTGGCAGATCCCACGTACATGATGGAGTGGTTCGTCGGGTGCACCGCGACGTCAGCGATTCTTCCGCCGAACGCTGCTGGTCCGATGTGGCGCCAGTTTGCATCCGCGAGCGTAGTAGCCTGAGCCCTGAGTGCGTGTGGTACGATCGCAGCAACGACCAGCGTGGTTGCTGCAAGAAACCGATAGCTGAGATGCAATTGATTTGAGATTTTATTGTTTGCGCATTGCTGCAACGTCTGCCTCGGCGGCGATGTAGCCAAATGCTGCCCAGTAACTACCGGCTAGCATCTGGTCGAAAATCTGTTTCGCGCGAGCAGCGTCGCCGTTTGCCAGGTACCAGTTGGCAACGCCGTAACCCTGCGTAACGAAGTGCAGCTCGTTGGCACTTGCAGGATCGAGCAGGCTGTCGGGAGCCAGCTCACCCTTGTACATGAGCAGGCGTCGGTGATATGCGGTGTTCTCGATGACATTCATGTCTTTCGAGATTGACTCGAGGCTGGCACGCGCTTCAGCATCGCGGCCAAGCCTCCTCAGCGTCATGTATCTCCAGTCGGCAACAGCGACACGTGTGTCATCGTTCGTCGATATTCGCAGTGCCTCATCCCACGCCGTCAGCGCCTTGTTGTAATCACGCGTCAGGTAGTAAGCCAAAGCGAGATGGTAATGAATGTTGCCATGCGCAGTACTCGTTGGGATGTTCCTTGAATTGGGTGCGCCGTCCTGCTCGACTTCGTCGCTTTGCCCCTTGATCAACTCGCGTGCACGCTCGAGGTCCTTGATAGCGGGGTCGAACTCGCGAAGCGAGATGTAGCGATGCGCACGGTGACGGTACATACGGGAATCTTCGGGGTGCTTCGCGACACCTTCAGAGAATATCCTGATTGCATCGCGATACCGCTCGAGATACCCGAGCCGCCGTCCGAGCCAGATTATGGAATCGGCATTCGTGGGTGTCCTGTCGTATGCCTTTTGTGCGACCGCGAGGTCCTGTTCCAGTCGCACGAGCGTTGCGCCGCTCACGGCGCGCGGATACAGTGGCTTTCCGAGCAACGACATCCCTTCCGGTTGCCGGTTTGTCGATGTCACCTCCGAGCTCGACTGGGATGGCGATGACGTGGCGCACGCTGCGGAGAATGTCAGTGCCGCGGCGGATAGAATTATTGCTGCTGCGCGCATGATTTATGGACGAAGGTTGGGATTTGAAGCGACTTCATTCAGGCTCGGCGGAAAGCACTTGTCCCGACCGACCATGAACGTTGCGCTGAATGAGCTAAGCCCCGTCGCACTAAGGCGTGCGTTGTCCTTGAGCCTGCGACCCTCGAGCCAAAGCGTGTAGTGCCTCTCCTTGTCGAGTGCGACCCAGGCAGCAGCAGTCGTAGTTGCAGTTACTGGCGACACTCCGGCTGCCGTTCGAACACCGTTGACTTTAGCCATGGCTTCCGTCACGCTGCCGGCCCGAAGCAATACTTCTGCTTCGATCAGGCGCATTTCCGCACCCTTGGCGAGCGGGATGTCATTTCCCCGGTCAGCGTATTTCTGCTGCTGGTAATAGGGACGCAAACCACCAGATCCCTTCTTCAGCAGATCTTTCCAGGGAGTGCGGGGATCGATATCAGTGGCGCTCAGTGTTCCGTGTACCGTCGCCTGAGTCGAGACAACTGTCGCCTCCCAGATTCTGTTCTGCTCACGAACTGTATTGCCTGAGCGGTGCGCGACCCAGAGAAAACTGTTCGGAACCTGCCCGGCGAACTGCGCCGCTCGCGTGTAGTCGCCAAGTATCAGGTACGACTGGGCGAGTCCAGCCGTCGCGGCTATTCGCACCGAGTCCATCGTCGGGCCAATGGCGGCGGCGATTGTTATTGCCCGCTCGAACTGCGTTATCGCTCGTCGATAATACTCGGCGTTATCCTGCTTAGGGCCTCCATCGAACACCGCGTCACAGGCGATATCGCCGAGGATGCGATTCGAGTATCCCGCCCAGAGATTCGCGGACGCAATGAGAGGGCTGCGATCCGGCGTTGGCTGAGTCGCCGTCAGCCTGACGATCCCCTGCTCGGCGGACCAGCGGGCAGCCTGGGTTTCGTCCCATATGTAGCTCGATTCGTCGCCGAGGAGCCGACCTGCTCCCATGTTCTGTACCCAGCCCTGCGTTGCATCGGCATTGAGATCCGTTGACGCGACGCCGGCATAATACGAAGCTGATGCCGCGGCCACTTCGACGTCCGAAACGAGTCCAATGAAAACTGTGTTCCCCGCCGAAGGGACGTTGAGTGCCTCATCCTGAATCGGACCGGGGTTGGACACATCCGTCAAACCGCAGCCTGCGATGAAAATAGCGATGAGGCCTGCGGCCGCAGACTTTGCCGCTGGCATGATTGAGCTGTTGCGTATGATTTGCATTTTGTCTCGCCGGTTAGAACGTGACTCGCATCGACATCGATACAAGTCGTGCGGGTGATAGCTGGTAGTACTCGTAGCGTGCCGGGAATACGGCGAACGTGCCGCCGCGCGTCAGCTCCGGGTCCAGCCCGGGATGCTTTTGCCACTTCCAGGGGTTCTGGACCTGCAGGCTGAGGTCTGCTGAGTTTGCGCCCGCCGCAAACCGCTGCGGTAGCTGATATGTCGCGGTTATCGTTCGCAGCTTGAAAAAGTCAGCAGGCCTCACCCATGCTTCACGGTTGGGAAGTGGCTGTTCACAACGCGCACGCCAGATCGCCGTCTGCTCCGCAATCGGCTGCCGTTGATTGCATTCAGGCCAGAGATTTCTTCGCGCTGTCTGCCACGGCATGTTGTTGAGCGCGACGTGACCACCCGCGCCTTCGCCAAGCATGCTGAGCGACAGCCGTCGCATTATCTGGAGCGAAGTGCTGAAGCCATAGTTGAATGTTGGATAGACAGATCCGAGGAACTGGTCAGCCGCATACACGGGGAGGGCCTTCTCATTCGGATTAGTGACCTTGGCACCGAACACTGACACGGTGGGATAGCCCTGGCGCACCCACTGACCAAGCGATGCAAAGCCAACTGTGAATGGCGGAACGTTTCCAAGGTCGAGGACTTCACTCTTCGTGCGACTGAAGCGACCGGTAACTGACCAGACGAGCGATCCAGTCGAAATCGGAACGCCGGTGACACTGGTCTCCCATCCCCGTGACTCGATCTTGCCGACGTTCCGCAGCGAAGCGATCAGGAATCCCTCTGAAGGTGGGGTCGTGACTCTGAACAACGCATCGTCCGTCGTCTTGCGATACCACGTTACGTCAGCCGAAATGCGGTTATCGAGCATCGACGTTTCAAATCCTGTCTCGATTTCGCTGGTGCGCTCCGGCCCGAGAGATGGATTACCGATTGTCGCCGGTGACACTCCAGGCTGCGCCTCGTAGCCGGCCACCGGATTCCAGGTGCGAACTGCGTCGAATGCACCCGGCGCCTTGCCTGCCTGTCCCCACGCAGCGCGCAGCTTCATAACCGTCCACCATTGTGGCCAGAAGCTTTCGTCTGAGATTACGTAGGATCCGCTCAGCTTCGGGTAAACCTGAAGGCCGAGGTCGGAACCGAATGAGCTGTTGCCGTCCGCGCGCGCTCCAACTGTCAGAAAATATTTGTCGGCGAATCCGATGAGCTCCTGCACGAACACTCCGGCATTGACGATCGTCAGCGACGATTCGTTCGCGCGCGATGTCGCACCCGAGCTCAGTGTCACCTCGCCCGGAGCACCGAAGCCCTCAGCCGTACCGAGCTGCGCATGATCAAAGTCCTGGAAGAACTGTCCGCCAACCGACAGCGATGATACCGCTTTGCCGATATTGGCCCTCCAGGTCGAGGCGAGATCCGCTGTCAGTGTACGGTGCGTCCAGTTACTCGTGTTACGCTGGCCACGCGGAAGAAGCGCAAACCCGAATGGAAAGGTTTCGGAGTTGAAGGCATTCGTGTAGTCGACGCCTGTCGTCAGTTTCGTGGTAATTGAAGACCAGCCGGTATGATTGACAGTTACTCCGCCGACGAAATGATCTGTCGATCCGACATTGTCGATGGCGAGCAGAATCTCCGGCTTGCCTCCCGTATAGTCCTGCGTTCCTCGAAAGACGTTAAGCAGGAATCCGTAAGTGTTGTCACCGCTCTCGAGAAAATTGCTGCGGCGATTCGAAAACGCCGTGTTGACGTCTATCGACAACCCACGCTGTGGCTCAAAACCGAAGTTGCCTCGAAGGCCGACGCGACGGGAATCGTTCTTCGGCAGGGTGCCTTCAGCGAATTCGTAATCGCCGGAAAGGAAATAGCGGATCACATCGGTACCACCCGACACCGACATGTTGGTGCCGCGTTGAAGTCCGGTACGGAGAAATCTCTTCAGCCCGATGAACGTGGAATCGTCGCCAACCACGGGACCTAGCGAGTTGGAAGTCTGCGTACGCCAGCCGGAGTTGAGCGCCACAGTCCACTGCGCCTTCCCCGACAATCCGCGCTTGGTGAAAATCTGGATGACGCCTGCTGCTGCTTCAGTGCCGTACAGAGTTGTGGCGGCTGGTCCTCGAATCACTTCGACCCTGAGCACGTCGGCGGGGTTGAGGTTATCCAGCGGCTTCGGTGAATTCTGCGCGCCGGCCGCGCCGGGATTACCCGCTGCGGCAGTCCGGGTGAACGTATTGGCCATGTACGTCTGGTTGTTGACCCGTACGCCGTCGATATAGATCAATGGCTCTGAGCTCTGCGTGAGGCTGCTCAGCCCGCGGATTGCGATCGTCGTCCCGGATCCTACCTGACCTTCGTTGGCAAACTGCTGGAGACCGGTGACCTGACCCTGGAGCAACTCACTGACCGTCGATTTCGCCGACACCGCAAGCTGGTCAGCTCCGATAGCTCCGATGCTGTTGCCAACTTCGCGACGCCGCGCCTGGCCGGCTGTTCCAGTGACGATGACCTCATCGAGCGCGACCGAGACAGCCATCAGCCGGAAGTCCGCGACAACCGATGCTCCAGAAGATGTGATTCGCCGCGACTCGACACCAAAACCGATTCGGCGGACTCGTATGGTATATTCGCCGTCAGGAACACCGGCTATCGTGTACCGGCCGTCCTCACGCGACAATGCGCCAAGGGTGGTGTTGTCAATCGAAATCTGCGCTGATGCAACTGGCTGATTCGTAGTGCCGCTTGTGATGCGCCCGGAGATTGTCGCAGCCGCAGGCGCGTTCTTCGCGCGAGGCGGCTCAGGAACTTTGGCGTTTTCCGGAATTTCCATCGCCGCCGTTCCTGCCACCCTTGGTGCAATCAGGAGCGTCTCGCCATCCAGCTCCGACACCTGCAGTGGTAGTCCCGCTAACATTAAACTCAGCGCGCGCCCGACTGTCACGCGGTCGCAATGGCAGGTAACGCGGCGATCCTTTGGCACAATGCTCGAGCTATAAGCGATCGCAACACCCGATTGCCGAAACAACTTGGCGAGTCCGTCCGTGATGAGAACCTCCACCACGTCGAGGTTGGCCGGTCGCTCCAGGAGGCCGCTGTTTGATTTCGAAACGGTTTCCGCTTCTACTGCGGGCAAATGGGCAGAGCGCGCACTGGCAAGATGCACCTGCGCGGTTGCCTGTTCCGGCGAAACCGCAATTGCACTGGCCAGCACTAAACCGATAATGCGATACATCACAGATCTCCTTCCTGACGTGGGACAACGTTGATTCCGACGGATACTGCTTAATTCTTTCACGGCTCTATGCTTGCGACGCCGTTGGCGAAGGTGCAGTGAGCTTCAACCGCCAGGCAGACAGCAGCTATTACATGAGCTGCATCCTGCTGGCTGAACCAGGCCGTGACTCTTCGTGATGCGACAGCCGAGTCCGGCAGCAACACGCGAATGCGATAGCGCAGTTCCAGTTCTCTCGCGACATCTCGCATCGGCGTATTCTGGAAGATGAGCGCATTGTCCATCCATTCGAGCAGGGCGTGTGGGTTGGCTACACCGGTGACCACGGGAACTCTGTCTTCGCCGACGGTCGCAACATTTCCCGCGTGTACCAGAACGCGGCGCGCGCCGGATGTCAGCGCGACGACGCCCTCGGTTACCACAACACGAAGCTCCGATCCCTCGACTCGGGCATCGAAGCGCGTCCCCAGAACTTCCACATTCCCGGCGCGTGTACGAACGCGAAACGGCCTCTTGGAATCATGCGCAACGGCGAAGTAGCCTTCACCGTCAAGCCACACTTCGCGATGTTTGCTGCTGGCGCTCACTCTCAACCGGCTTCGCGGCGCCAACCTCACGACGCTCCCGTCTTCAAGCCGTGCCGTAGCTGTTTCCAGCGTGTCAGTTACGAACTCGGCAGCGCCAAGCGCTATTGCTTGGTCCGGCTCCGGATTGCCGAGCCCACGCATTGACATGAAAAGGAAAGTGGCGGCAATTCCGGATGCGGCTGCGATGCCAGGAATGATCCACCGGCTGCGACGGGTTGGTACGGCAGCGCGACTTCCCCATATATGTGGGCGTGGCTTGCGGAGCGTCTCGAGCAATTCTGCCGGCGGCGCTGAGATCGACCCGGTAAGCGGATCGCTGCCGGCGCTCGCGCTCCAGATCTCGGCGAGTTGCTGGTAATGCGCCTCGTTGGCGGCCGACTCGTTCCTGTAAGCGTCGAGACGCTTGAGGTCGGCAGCTGAAATTCTCTTCTGAAGCGCGGCGAGTATTACGTCTTCCATGGGATTCGTGGGTCGGCCCGAAGTATCGACTTCGGTGCGTCTCCCATGTCAACACTTCACATCGCCGTCGATACTATCCCGTCAGCAAATTTCTGTCGCGGACGACCTTGAGTGGTGGAAAAGCATACTCATCGTAACGCGAGCGGAGCAGGTAGCGAAGTGTTCGCATGGCTGCTACTAACTGGTTGGCCACTGTCTGCGGCGACACTGCGAGGACATTGGCAATCTCGTCGTTCGAGAGTTCGTGGAATCTCGACAACACAAATATTTCGCGTCGTCTTGCAGGAAGCTCATCAACTGCCGCTTCGATTGCGGCGCGCAGCTCCAGACGCTCCACGAAAGCATTCGTCGCCACCGACTCTGGTTCGTCCGCCCATTGAGCCGACGCCCAGTCGTGACGGACGCGCTCGCGCCGAAGTTCGTTCAGCGCGTGATTGCGCACGACCCGGTAGAGTAGCGCCCGTGCATCATCCCCGACCGGGATCGGGTTCTTGCCTTCCCATAGCTTCACGAATGCCTGCTGCACAACATCTTCCGCCGATGCTACATCGCCAACGAGTCGCTGCGCGTAAGCCACGAGCGGGGCCCAAAGGCGGTCGACAAGTAGCGTGAGTGATGCGTCCTGCATGCGGGAGTTTTCTTCGAGCGCCATTGATCTGGGGTTCTCTGATGAAAACATTGCGCGATTTTTACGCAACGATGACAAGTTGAAGCGGCAGAGACTACAGGTAGGCGCAAGGTCCCGCAACCCTTGACTTCTTGTGTGCAGTCCAGAAAGCGAGGTAAGTGAATCAGCAGTTGTATAGTGCCCAGTGCGTTTCTGCCGGTATCGGGACTACAAAGCACCGGATTAAAAGCAGGGGTCGATTGCTATACTATATAGTAGGGGCAGATTCACTCGAAACCTTATGCTCCATCCCCGCCGAAGAGGAATGCTCGCGGCGTGATGCCTATATTAGAGGGCAGGTCCCCGGCCACCCACATCGGTACCATGCTCAATCCATCGCCCCCCTATACCCCAGTCGCGCAGGCACCCCGGAGAATCGTCGCCGACGGGCTCGTCCCCGAGCGCGCGGGTGTCACCGTCTGGTGGTCGAGCGTCATGCGCGATGGCGACTGGATTCTTCCCCGAATTTTCCGCGCATTTGCTTTTATGGGGAACGTCGAGATCGACCTCACCAACGCACGGCTTGGAGACGGCGAGTCGGAGATCGACGTCCGGTGCATCTTGGCCAACATCGAGATCACCGTTCCACGCGAGATTCGCGTCATCTGCGACGGCGAAGGGATTGCGGCGAACTTCGAGATAACACGAATCGGCGACACGTCCCCCCCGCCCAACGCACCCACCCTCAGGATCACCGGCAACGCCTACCTTGGCAGCGTATCGGTGATCGTGAAGGGTCCGGTCGGTCCTGGCTGGAAGGAAAAACTCGTCGCCGGGTGGAAGCAGCTCAACTCCTGAGGATTCGACGATGATCGAAAGTTTCGCTATCGTGCCCGCGACATCGCGTGGGATCTGGTGGGTCGTCGCATTGGTTGCGGTCATCTTCGTCGCCCTCATGACTCTCCTGCTCGTATCCGCGCGCGGCAGCACCGGAAGCCGCTTTGAGATTTCGGATGACGGGCTGAGAATTCACGGTGACCTCTACGGTCAGTTGATCCGCACCGCCTCGCTGGAAGGTGGAGCCGCGCGGGTTGTCGACCTCGATGTCGACACCGCCCTCGCCCCAAAACGGCGAACAATGGGAACCGCGGTTCCGGGATATCGCTCCGGATGCTTCCGCCTTCGCAACGGTCGCGAGGCGCTCGTCTATCTCACCGATCGAAGCAAGGCCGTGCATGTTCCGACGAAAGCCGGGTTCGACTTGTTGCTCAGTCCACACAATCCTGAGCGGTTCATAGAGCGACTGCGCGAAATTGCGCCGGGGGCATGATGCCTGACCTTGTCGAGCGTGTGTCGGCGGTGCTTGTGAAGTATCCGGATTGGCCAAAGCCCGGTGTGACCTTCGCAGACTTTTCGCCGCTATACGCCGACGCTGAGCTCCGGCGAGAGTTGACGGCGCATTTCTCGAACATCGTCGCGAACGAGGGTATCGAAGTCGTCGCCGCGATCGAGAGCAGGGGCTATCTACTCGGCATGTCGATCGCTGACGATCTCGATCTGCCTTTCGTTCAAGTGAGGAAGGCTGGTAAGCTTCCCGGTGACTGCGTGAAGGTTGCCTACTCGCTCGAATACGGATTGGCCGAGGTCGAGGTGCAGTGCGCGGCATTTCGTGAGGGTGACCGGGTGTTGCTCGTCGATGACGTTCTTGCGACCGGCGGCACAATGAAAGCGGCGCGTGAGCTTATCGAGATGGCGAAAGGGACAGTAGAGTGCGCCGTGGTAATCGCGGAGATCAGTGGCTTGAATGGACGTGAAATCCTTCCGGGCTTGAAGGTCACGTCATTGATCGAGCTCTAGAATCATGGCGCTTCGACCAGTTCTACTGGCTTTCGTCCTCGGCGGCATATTCGGTTGCGGCGCCGCGCGCGCCAATCGGGCGGTTCCCAAGCCGAAGATCATTCCTCACAGCGAGTGGGAAGTAAGTCCTCCGCTTGGCTACGCGGCCGACGCCGCACGGCGCAACAAGCGAGCTGGTGATTCGCTCACGTTTCACGACATCAAGGTCAGTGTCCTGAGTGTTGCAATCGATTCAAGCGGAGCGAAGCCAGTCGACATCGTGCGTCTCCGCATGGACCTCGGCAGCACGACCGAAGAGCGAATCGCGCCCGAGGGGTCCGCCTTCAACTGGAACGGATATCACGTCGCTGTCGTCGCGATTTACGGGCAGGGTGAGCTTGGTGCGGGACTCGTCGCGCTCGAGATTGCGACGATCGAATCGCTGCCACCTGCGATCAGGAACTCGGAAATTGCCGGCGGTGCTGACATGCGGCTCAGGATACCGCACAAGATCACCAACGTCACACTGCATCACACTGGAGATTCGCGCCCGTTGCTTCACGCTGACTCCGCCGTGTTCAGGCTGCGCGGGATTCAGCGGTGGGGTGCATCTGATCGAAACTGGTGGGATCTGCCATATCATTTTCTGCTTGGCCTGAACGGCGAGATCTTCGAGGGCAGGGATTACCGGTTCATGGGAGAGACGAACACCGCGTACGATCCGGGCGGGCACTTCCTGATCAGCGTGATCGGCAACTATCAGGTTCAGGAGCCGACTCCGGAGCTGCTCAATTCGATTGCTGATCTGATGGCGTGGGCGCTCGATGAGTTCGATCTGCCAGTCGAGAAGATCGGCGGGCATTACAACTATGCCGACACCGGATGTCCCGGGCAGCACCTTCGGAAATATCTCGAGGATGGGACGTTCAGAAAGATGGCGGCGGACAGGTTGAAGCGTTCACCCGGGACGTGACACCTCATCCACGCGGTGCGATGAAACCCAGGGAAGCAGGCGGATAGCCTTTTCCGTCCGCTCGAAGAACCTGATTCGCTCGAGGAACGGATTCCACCAGCCCACCGTGATGCAGTAGTAAGTATCGAACGGGCTGACGTGATGTACGTCGTGGTGTTCCTTGCTCAGCACGAGGTGGTGTGATTGCAGCCATGCGACCCAGCGTGGCACTTCATCCAGGTGAGCATACTTGTGAAACTGGTTGGTGAGAAAGATCGCGATCGAGAAGAGAAGCCAGAACGCGCCGAAGAGATATCCGCCCCGCGTGTCATCGATGTCGACAAGAAGCCATACCAGCGCCAGAGGCGGGACCGTGACGAGGCAGTTTCCGCCGTTTGCGATGAGGAAGGGGTTGCGAGTGATTCCCGTCGGATCGCGATGATGCTCACGGAATGTGAGGATGAATGCCTTGCCGACGATTGGCGTGTCGGGGGAGCCGAAGTTGTCGGCAAGGAAATGGACGAAGCCAGACACGAAGTCTGCAGCAATCCATGCAGCGAGGGCGATCAGTGGCAGAGCCCAGATGGGACCGACGCGGGTCGCACCCTGCGTAATGTCGATGAGCATCGCCGTCGAGATCAGGGCAAACGCGATGTAGGCACCGCCCTGCAGGACGCGGAGGCCCAGCATCGAATCCTGCTCCCGGGTTTCCAGAGAAATGGAGGAGTGTGTCATCACCTTTATTACGACGAAGCCCTTATGCCTGGATCTCTCCGCCAGAGCAAAAGCAATTTGCGGGCTGCCGACGACGAGATGCAACGCGCCTGCTCCGTCATCGCCTCGACATCTCCGCCAGCCGCCGTTCGATATCCGCCCGCAGTTCAGCAGGCTCCAGGACTTCGGCATCGGGTCCATACTGCAGCACGTGCCGCGTTCCCCAATCGGAATCCGCCAGCGGATAGTCGACAGTAATCGACCCGTCAGTGTCAGGCTCGACGCCTTCGCGCTCACCGATCCAGCGCGCAATCCCTGGCGAATACCTCACTTTCATTCCCACAGCTGGCAATTCAACCTGCAATCCCCTGCCCTGCTGGAGTGTTTCGCGAACCGAGAAGTCGACGGGTATTTCGTATGTCTCGACCAGCGCCTCCGCACCCTCGACACGATCCATCCTGAAAACGCGCAACCCTTCGCTCGACTCGCAGTAGGCAACGGCATACCACATCCCGCTGGCTGGCACTATCGCGTAAAGCCGCACAACACGTGTAGTCGCCTCATCAGCACCACTGCGCCGATATGTGATTCGCGCCTTCTGATGATCACGCAACGCCCGGCGCAACTCGTCGAGGTGAACCAGGCCGTCTGTTGGCGCGATCTCCGCATACCGCGTCGGCGAATCGCCATGATCGGCCGGAAGTTTCGCAATCACATCACGAAGCCGCTCCCGTGTCCGCTCGATCGCCGGCGTTTCGTCAGGGGGACGCTCGGCGCGCAGGATCGCAAGACCAAGCTCAAGCGCGCAAAGTTCGTGAATCGTAAGACTCATCGGGCGCAGGAAGTGATCAGACATCACCTCCACAGTGTCAGGCCGGATGAAGATCTGCATTCCTTCGACGAATCCGCCAGGCGCCCCATGACGGTCAGCGAGCGACTTCAGATCGGAAAGCAGGGTTTCTTTCTCGACTCCGGCACGTTTGGCAACGGCGTCTATATCGTGTTCGTTGCCGTCGGCAATCTCCGGTATGACGCGGAGTATTCTACGGAGCTGACTGGCTGCGGTATCGGTCAACGTTCACCTCCGTAGACGGCGCGAGTGGAATAGATCAGCTCGTTGTATTCCGTAACGAGTGATTCGGGAGAAACAGGAACCGCCTCCCCGCCGAACGAGAGAAGCCAGCGGGCGAAGGCATCGCTTCGCCGATAACGGAACTGTCGCTGATTCGGCTCGTCTTTCACGGGTTCCCCAAGTCGAGAGGCTGCATGGGTTGCGCCGCTGGTGCCGTGGAATGTGACGATCGCCTCATTGCGATCCCCGTCGCCAAGCTCCCATGAATGTTTCGAGCGGGCATGATCCCGAAGGTTGAAATCTGCCGGAATCTCATAGTCGGCTGATTGCGCGCGTGTTGTATTCACTTCGACCTGTGACATGCGAGTCAGTCGGAAATTCCTGAGCTCCTGCTTGTCGCGATCCCGCGCTGCCATGTACCAGTGAGAGCTGAGGAAGAACAATCCCAGCGGCTCGGCGTTCCTGCGCGCGACGGCGTCCGTGGACATCGAGTGATACTCAAAGCCGATGACCTTTCGCCTGACCAGCGCATCGTTCACCATGTCGAAGATATTTTCGTGTTGACCTGACGCCTGGTATGGCGCTTCCATCTGCGTCGCCATCACCACCATCCCGCTTGTATCCTCAGCTCTGGGAATCGGAAGATCGAACGAGAGTTTCGTGATCGCGGAATCTGCTTCCTGAGCCAGGACCGGATCGCCGAGTGCGCGAACGCGTTGCGCGGCGTCAGCGACTATCTGGAGTTCGTCGGGCTCGAACACGAGCGACGCGAGCGCGCGAAATCCCCATTTGTCAGGTTTGCGCGGTGTCGATCCCGCCTGCCCCTCGCGTGCGGCGAGTGACAGATACGGCAGGTAAAAGCCCTTCTTGTCGAGCTTGTATCCTGAGGCTTCGCCCTCATCCCGCGACGGGATGGTTTCTATAGAGATTCCAAACGCCCTGAGCTCATCCTTATCACGCTCGAACATCCGCATGACAGCGTCTTTCTTCTTCTCGGGATTCTGATAGGCCGGTACATCGCGCGCGAGATCCTCGAACGTCGCAGGAAAGCTGCGACGCAGCAGGGCGGCGATCAGGTCGGTCCAGCGTTGAAGTTTTGGCTCGCGAGGCATTTCGTATGAATATGTTACTATTTAAGAGGCTTTTGCAACGCTGTTTGGCTTCTTGAACGTTAGAGTCTGTGTCTGACATTGCCACATCCAGGCGAACTCGATACTGAGTAGCCACCTGGATCGGTTTGCTACCCGGCTGCCTCGGGCATACTTTCAGCAAAGTAGCTCTCTGACCGGGGGACCGCCTGGACCTGCGCGATCATCTGCAATCCACATTGGGAGGCGCATACTCCGTCGAGCGAGAGCTTGGCGGAGGGGGCATGTCCCGCGTCTTCCTCGCAAACGAAACATCACTAGGCCGACAGGTTGTAGTAAAAGTCCTGAGCGGAGACCTGGTCGCCGGCATCAGCGCCGAGCGTTTCGCACGTGAAGTACGGCTCGCGGCATCGCTACAGCATCCCAATATCGTTCCAGTACTGGCGACGGGGATCGCTGGTGCGCTTCCCTATTTCACGATGCCATACGTGCGCGGCGAGTCGCTTCGCGTCCGAATGAACCAGGGCGGTCCGGTTCCACGGCGTCATGCAATCTCGGTGCTGAGGGACATTGCGCGAGCACTCCAGCACGCGCACGCAGAAGGGATAATCCATCGCGACATCAAGCCCGATAACGTCCTGCTCTCGAGCGATGCCGCTGTCGTGACGGATTTCGGAATCGCGAAGGCAATTTCTGTTGCGCGAACGTCGGCAACGGAGCCCGGCCAACCCGACGGAAATCCGCACACACTTACGCAGGCAGGTCTTACTATCGGCACCCCGGCGTACATGGCCCCGGAGCAGGCGGCTGCCGACGTAATCGATCACCGAGTGGATATCTATGCGTGGGGAATCGTTGCATACGAGCTCCTCGCGGGCGCCCACCCATTCGCCGGAAAGACCAGCGCCGTTCAGCTGATGGCGGCACATCTGGGTGAGCAGCCCGTCCCGCTGACTCAGAAGGTGCCGGATCTCCCTCCGGCTCTCGCCAGGCTGATCATGCAGTGCCTCGAGAAAGAGCCGGGCCGGCGCCCCGCTTCCGCGAGCGAAATACTGGAAGCGCTGGACGGAACGTTCGAGTCGCGAGAGAGCCCGTCGATGACAATCCCGCGCGCGAAGCGGGTGATTCCCGGGAAGTCAGTCGCAATCGGCATTGCCGCGGTCGCTGTCCTCGCAATCATAGCTTTCGCGACAACGAAACTGCGGGGACCCGCGGCGCCGGCGGTCATTGATTCCATTGCCGTCCTGCCCTTCGCGGACGATCGTGCGGATTCAGCGAACGCGTATTTCGGCGAAGGTGTTGCGGATCAGCTGATGACCGAGCTCGCCAAGGTTCAGGGACTGCGCGTTGCATCGCGTACCTCGTCACTCGCACTCGGCCGCCGGAGCGACCTCGACGTGCGAGAGATCGCGCGACAGCTGGGAGTCGCTGCCGTCGTTGAAGGCACCGTGCGACGCGCGGGTGATCAACTGCGGGTCGCAGCGCATCTCACCAACGCGTCAGATGGGCTGATACTTTGGAGTGGCACCTATGACCGGGAGAGCAAGGACGTCTTCTCCGTCCAGGATGAGATCACCCGGTCCATAGTCAATGCATTGCGACCTGAATTTGCGCGCGGCTTTGTTGGACCCGAGCTGCAGAAGCCGACTGGAACCGGAACGTCAAGCCCTGAAGCATATGATCTGTACCTGCGTGGACTCTATCTCGTCGAGCGCCGGGGTCAAGGCGTTGTGCGCGCCGTTGATTACTTCAGCCAGGCAATTGCAAAAGATAGCGGATACGCACGTGCATATGCTGCGCTCGCCGGTGCACTCCAGTTCTTTCCGTATTTCGCCGGCGTTCCGTCCGATCGCATCGAAGATCGCACTCGCGTAGCCGCCAATCGCAGCCTGCATCTCGACCCCACGCTTGCGGAGCCGAGGGTGGCGCTGGCGATGGCTGACTGGCATGCCTACCGGTGGCGGGAAGCAGAAGAAGGATTTCGTAGCGCGCTTGCGGCAGACTCTACATCGTCCGTCGTGCGTACGCAGTATGGCCGGTTTCTCCTCAGCATCGGACGTGTTTCAGAGGCACTCGAAGAATTTCGCATTGGCCAAAAGCTCGACCCGCTGGCCGGAACGTCATCGGTATGGCTTGCCTATTGTCTCGGCCTGCTGGGAGACGAGGCCGGCGCACTTGCCGAGAGCCGGCGCGCTCGCGAGCTGGACCCGACACTTATTACGGCCTTCACCATCCTCGCGCTCGAGCGTGCAGGATCGGGAAAGGTCGATCAGGCACGCGAGATCGTCGGACGTACGAATCCGCCGATCCCTTTTAATGGAATGACTGCATACGTGCTCGAGAAAGCTGGTGAGACTACCCGAGCTGCTGAGCTGAGGCGCCAACTCGACGCCGCAGCGGATTCAACCTGGATGGTCCACAGCGGCCGCATGTTCGCTTACCTGGCAACTCCGGATACGGCGAGAGCGTTGAGCGAACTGGAGGCCGCGTTCGTTCGGAATGAGGATATCGCTCACTGGATTCCGTTCGTGGATCCGATGTACGATCCGATTCGTGGAAGCACGAGGTTCGCGAACATCCTGAAGAGAGCGGGGCTCGAAGGACGTAGCTTCCAGCGTCGCCCGGCACGATGATCCAAGCCCCGATCCAGATGCTGCTCAGGGATAGAACGCGATGCCAATGTTCAGGCGCGTCGTGTTGAATCCGAGTCCGTCGCCGGTATCGACCTCCCTGTCGCGGATCTTCGCGCTTCCAAACTCGCCCATTGTGTAGCGCAGGCCGAGATCCAGCGCCGCGCGCCGGGTAAAGAAATAATTCAAGCCTCCGCCGACAGTAAAGCCGGTACCCTCGAGCTCGACTTCATCTTCTCCATCGGGTCTGTAGTCGACACCCAGCCCCGCTACCCCAAGCTCGAGATAAGGGACCATGGCGCTCCGGCCGGGAAATGACACACGGCCGAGAAGGTCGAGGTGGGCTACCGTGTAATCCTCAGTGTCGTCGGTACTCAGCTTCGCCGCTGTCACGCTGAGCAGCAGGCCAAGGTTTTTCGTGAAGTTGTAGCCAGCAGTGACATTGACGCCGAAGCCGCTGTCTCGATCGTCGTCGCTGAATGCTGTCTCGTCGAGTTTGATCGATGTCGCGTTCAGGGCTGCGCCGAGGTGGAGGCCTCTGACATCAGCGACGCGTTGGGCGCTCGCGGGGACCGCGATGACTGCTGACAGCAATATCGACGCGATGCTCGCGCGTAACGGAATGAAACTCACTTGTTTGTCTCCTGAAAGTGTCGGGTCAGTTGAACCGTATGGCGAAAGAGCACGTTTGATGCTAGGAATTCGCCTTCAGGAATCTTTGGCCAGTGGCAGCGTGAGCGTGAACGTGCTTCCCTCTCCAGGCGTGCTCGTAACTGTCAACTCGCCGTTCATAGCGCGCGCCAGCTCGCGACTGATCGCCAGCCCAAGCCCTGTACCTTCATGCGGTCGGGTAAGGTCGGCTCTCACCTGCACAAAGGGATTGAAGATGGCCTCGAGCTTGTCAGCCGGTATCCCAATTCCCGTGTCACTCACGTTGATGCGGATCGTCCCTTCATCTTTCTCGCAACCCACATCCACGCGTCCGCCCGGCTCAGTGAACTTGATGGCGTTTGAAAAAAGGTTTACCAGAATCTGAAGGAGTTTCTCCGCATCTGCTATCACCTCAACTGACGGCGTACAGGCAGCGGCCGTTAGCGCGATCCGCCTGGCATCTGCCTGAGGCGCGACGAGTGCCTCTGCCGAGGTCATGGTCTCATGCAAATCCACTTCCGCACTGTCGAAGTGCACAGTGCCGGCTTCGAGTTTTGCGTAATTGAGAATCTCGTTGATCAAGCCGAGCAGGTGCCGCTCGCTTCGTCGGATACGTGCGACGGCTTCGCGCTGCTGATCGGTGAGCTCTCCATGGACACCAAGGTCAAGCAGATCGGCATAACCGCCAATCGCATTGAGGGGAGTTCGCAGCTCATGGCTCATGTTCGCAAGAAAATCTGTCTTTGCCTGGTTGGCCGCCTCCGCTGCATCTAGCGCCCTCCGCTCGAGCTCGACATCCGTGTTTGTCCCGAACCACCTGGCGATTTCGCCTTTTTCGTCACGCAACGGAACAACGCGCGTAAGAAAGCGGCGGAACTCGCCATCACTTCCCCTGAGCGGAAAAGTCATCTCGAAAAAACCACCGCTCGCGATGGCGGCGCGCCATTCCTCGAGAACCATCGGAAGCGTGTCGGGATGATGAACCGACTGCCACCCCCATCCCTCCATTTCTTCCGGCATCGTGCCGGTGTACTCGTACCAGCGCGCATTGTACCACTCGATGAATCCATCCGCGCGCGCAGTCCACGCCAGCGTCGGAATCGCGTCGGCAAGCGTTAACAGTTGAGCTTCGCTCGCTGCCAGTGCATCACGGGCACGACTTGCCTCTGCAGTGCGAGCGGCAAGATCCGCCGCGTTTTCCTGCAGCTCCTCGGCTTGCGCCTCGAGCTCGACCGCGTTGTCCTGAAGCTGCTGATTGATCAGCTCGAGCTCGACCTGCTGCTCCTGAAGTTCTTCGTTCGCCTTTTCACTCTCGGCCAATAGCCGTTCGATCTCGCGACGGGCCCTTACGTGGTCAGTAACATCGCTGCCGTAAGCCATGACGCCGGAACGAGTGCCATCGCGCTCGGTCAGTGCGGCATAAACGAAGTCAACAAACAGTTCCTCTTGAGCCGCGCCACGTGTACGCTGCACAAGCACCGGCATCTCCCGGCCGATGAACGGTTCACCGGTCTGCAGCACGCGATCGAGAAGCTTGTCGAATCCCTGCCCCCTTACTTCAGGCAGCGCATCATCGAGGGGCTTGCCGATGATATCGCGATGGCCGATCAGCTGATAATAGGCTTCATTCGCCAGCTCGAACACATGGGTCGGCCCCTTGAGGACAGCCATGAAGATCGGCGACTTCTCGAAGAGCTGGGCAATCCGTCTCCCTTCATCCGTCAGATCCTGGTTTGTATCCACATCCATTCCCGAAAACTGATTGTGTGAGCGCGAATGGGAAACCCGCGCTACCTGGTCACCACTCCAATCTCCTCGAGCGCGCGCAGATATTCGACGACGATGTCAAGTGGAACCGGACCGTACATGGCCGCGACCGAGTCTCGGATATCGATTGCCCGCATAGATGATCGCGCGAGATTGAGCACCTCATAGGCATAGTCGGTGCCGCCACCGCGAAGCCCCTGGTAGGAAAGCAACTTTAGTGCATCAGCTCGCTCGGGCCCGAGCTTGTCGCTGAGATAGTCATACCCGAATACGCTCATGGGTCCGCGTAGCTCCGGATTGCGCGTAAAAACCAGCGCGCTGTCTCCCCTCGCCAATGTGGTCACGGCGCGACCCACCGTCACAGCCGTGGTGTTACCCGACATCGACACACCCGCGTTCACCGATCCAGAGACATCCTCCTCATACTGCTGGCTAAAGCGTTCGAGGTTGTCCGCTTCGCCGGCAGAGAGCCCCTCGAGTCGTTCGTGTTTTCGGGCAGCCCGCCTCAGGGCTCCTGCTTCGACCGCCCGCCGGATAGCCGGAATATCCGCTGCGGACATTGACGCGAGAAAATATCCTGTCGCGCCACCGATGAACGCCGCACGCTCGAGCTTCGTAGGGTCGATCCTGTCAGGGGTATCCGCTGTCGTATGGATGTACCTGTCCGGCCAGTCATGCAGGTAGATCGCCGGAATTCCCCACGACGCATCCGTGTAGACGAGGTGATCGCTCCCGAGCTCGAACTCGTCGAGCAACGCCATCAGCGGCTCCTTCCCTCCCTTCTCAGCAACCAGCGGATACTTCGCATTTCCCGTTGACGCGTATAACATCGTCTGATTGTTGACGAACGCGCCGAAGGCATGCCCAACATCATACACGAAGGACGGCAGGCTTCCCGGCCCCGCGCTCACGTGAAACACGGCCTTCGACTCGGGACCGCCGCCAACCATGTCCATGTGGACAACGGCCTTGACGCGCCGGGCCCATTCGGGTTTTGCATTCAGGATCGTGACAGTGCCTTCGATCTCAGGTGGCCAGACGAACCTTATCGATCTGGCAGGCCGGGGGACCTTTCCCTCGCGAATCAGTCTTGCGAGCGATGCTGCGACCTCGAGATTCGCAGCGCATCCGCTGGCGTTGTCGTTCGCGCCCGGCTTCGGATGGTCGAGATGACACGAGAATACGATCTCTTCCTGCGAGAGCGTTGGGTCCGCGCCACGAATCAACGCGGTCGCGATCTCGGTAAAGCCCGGCCTCTGCCCCGCACGCACGATCGCATGCAGCGTGACGCGCTCACCCTTCGCGATCCTGTCGCGGAAACCCCGCGCAACCCTCGGCGAGACCATGATGCCGAACGTCTTCGTCGGCTCAAAGGTCTCGAGGTGTCCCCACCGCACGAGATCGACATCCTCGCCCCACCACGCTGTTCGCTGATTCTGCGCGTAGCTGACAATACCGCGTGCGCCGTGCTTCGTGACTCCGAGGGGCACCACCGATCCGGGCTGCGATGACACGAGAATGAGCTTCCCCCGCACATTCTTCTCTGCATAGTCATACTCCGAAGTACCCGCGCCGACATCGACCAGCTCGGCCGTCACGTCCCCGGTCTCGCTATCCTGCGCGAGCGACATGGGCTGGGTCGCCCAGCTCGTTATCAGCTCCTTTCGCCTGCCGGGTGTGACCTCCCACAACTCAGCCATCTCTGCATCCCAGGGGGGCCGCGATCTCTGGGTCCCATAGAAGATCCTGCCATCGGCCGGAAACTGCTCGACCCGGGCCTCTTCGAGCCCCGCCTCGCGAGCCTTCGCTACTATATAGTCTGCGGCTCGCCTGAATGGCCGTGATCCCCGCGTCCTGTGGTTCTTCGAAATCTCGATGATTGTCTCGAGCGCGCGATCTCCCGAAAGCTCGGCGGCAAGCGCTTCGACGACCGGCTCGCTCAGGAGGGGCGGTTTGTCCTGTGCCAGCGCCGGCGAACCGAGGAACGCCAGAAGCAAAAGTCGCTTAGGGATTCGGGCGGACGATGGTTCAACTGCGATTCGGCTCATCACTCAGTCCGGCGTAAGACGTTCCCGGATCCAGGCCCCGAGCTTTTTTCTCGAAAGTTCGCCGTCGCCGAGGGAGATCATCGTGAGGAGAACTTCCTCCTCACTTGCGGTCACGGTGCGCCCGTTCATTTCGAGAAAGACTGCCATCGCGAGGAACGCGACGCGGGTGTTTCCATCCCTGAACGGCCGGTCGGTCGCAATGGCGTGACCGTACACTGCTGCGAGTCTGGCCAGGTCGGGCTTGTCCTCCTCAACCCATTTCTTCGCGGGCCGGGCGAGTGCCGCCTCGAGGGCGTGCTCGTTCTTCATCCCCCTGACGCCGCCGTGCTCCCGCATCTGGTCGAGATGAATTGCATCGATCGTGACCCGGTTCAACCACTTGGGAGCCGGCACTACCTGGCGAGCTCCTTCAGCGTATGCCGGTACCGCCTCGACGCTTTCGCCGCCAGCGCCAGCGCTTCAGCGGTCGCTGGGTCGTATGGCGTTAGAAGAATTCCCCGGTCGGTTTCCACGGCAAGGATCCGGTCACCGGCTTTGAGGTGCAGGCGGTCAGCCATGTCTTTCGGGAGAGTGGCGGCTACGGACCCGCCGGCTTTTCTCAGGTTAACGTCTCTTACCATTATTTACCCGGTATCATAAAGATTGGTGAATATAGCATTTATGTGCTACAACGCTATCAGAGGACAGCACGCAGTCATTCGGACGGCGCCGCCAGATAGCCTCAAGTGGCTTTTAAGCGAGATTCCGACGATGGATTTCAGCGACTACGCCCTCCATCGTCCGTCTCCACGTGAGATCCTGCGTCACGAGCCTGTGCGCCGAGGCAGCTATCTGTTCGCGCTCCGCAACCTTGTCGAGATAGTGCCTGATCAGCTCAGGCATCCTCTCGATCGACGCCGACACGAAATGTTCTCCTTCGACAAAAGGATCAGGGCGATACACTGGCTCCGAGACAATCATCGCCCCATTCGCCATAGCGAGGATGAACCGTTTCGATGCAAGCTTGCCCGGATATCGCTGAAGGTGCACGACGATTTTCGTTCGATTGAGAAACTGCGTTCGCTCCTCACCCCACAGCGCGCCCTCGCGCTTGTGCCAGTTTCCGCGGACTGTGACATCGACCCCGTCCCGGCGGAGCTGCTCCAGTAACTTCTTTCTCCGCCGCGGACGCATATCTCCAAAGAACAGGACGTCGACATCGCGCTCGAGCCCACGCGGGTCGCCGAAGGACTCGTGATAGCTGTACTCGTAACGCACGGCGTCATAGCCCTGCTCTCGCGCGTATTCCTCCTGCTCACCACCGAGAACGAACAGCAGATCGATCAATCCTTCGCGCATCATCGTGCGAAGTTTTCTCTCGTTGCTGTAAATGTCAGTCGCTCTCCAGTCCCGCAGCAGGACCTTCGCGATTTCCGCCATGTTGAGTGATGAACGTCGCGGCAATCCTGAAACGCGTGGCGGCGGAAGCGGCTCGGCGTACATCACAACGACCGGCGGTCGCTCGCTCTTCGGCATCCTGAGAAGCCGCCTGCGCGTCCTCGGGAAATAGCCAGGGTTGTTCCACATCAGAATCACGTCGCACGACTCCAGGTCGATAGCGCTGTCCTCAGCCATCACGACGATGTGGCCCATCTCCTCGAGGACTTTTGCGACCGTAGGCATGGTGCCGGCAAGTGCCGGCACTCGCCTGTCCAGAACGAGGAATGAGAGCGCCTCGCCCGACTCTGCCCGTCCTACGGGAATATTCCCCGCTGGGTGTAGGCCATCGCAACCTTGCCGATTGCGTTGATGAACGCCGCGGTACGCAGGTCCACGCCGCGATCCTTCTGAATCACACGCAATTCTGCATACGCCGCCACCATGGTCTCCTCGAGACCCGAGCGAACGAGCTCCTCCTCGCCCGCAGCCTCAGTCGCCATGCGACGAGCCGCATCTGTCAGCTTAGTCCCTGCCAGCTCCTCGGCCGCATGTACGATCTTCTCGTTCGTGTGCTCCTGAAACCGCTTCTCCATGCGCCCGAAGCGCATGTGTGAAAGATTCTTCACCCACTCGAAGTACGAGACAGTGACGCCGCCGGCGTTCGTGTAAATGTCGGGAACTATCAGCACTCCGCGAGCCAGCAGCTTCTCGCTGGCATCTGCCGTCACCGGGCCGTTGGCGCCTTCGACCACTATCTTTGCCTTGATGCGATCGACGTTTGCCATCGTGATGACATTCTCGAGCGCCGCGGGAACCACGACGTCGCAATCGAGCTCGAGAGCTTCCTCGCTGGTCGGGAGGTCTGTCGCGCCATCGAACCCGAGTATGGACCCTGTCGCCGTACGGTGTGCCATCACCTTGTCTACATCGAGCCCCTTCGCACTGAAGATCGCCCCCTCACGCTCTGCAAGCGCGACGAGAATGCCACCGCCATCCTGAATGAACTTTGCCGTCCAGTAGCCTACGTTGCCGAGGCCCTGAACCACCACGCGTTTTTCTTCGACACCGGTCGTGAAGCCGAGCGGCTCCATGTCTTCCGCATAACAGCAGGCTTCGCGAAAAGCATAGAAGACACCGAGCCCGGTTGCCTGCGTCCGTCCGCGAACACCGCCGAGCGTGACTGGCTTTCCCGTGACGCATCCGAGCGCGTCGATCTGGCCCGGCGCGAGTGTCGAATACGTATCGACGATCCAACCCATCTCGCGCGGGCCGGTACCGTAGTCAGGGGCTGGAACGTCGGTGCCCGGGCCTATGAGATTCTTCGCGAAGAGCTCGTAGGTATAGCGGCGGGTGATGCGCTCGAGCTCCGCATCTGAGTACTTCGATTTATCGATGCGAACAGCGCCCTTTGCGCCGCCAAAGGGGACGTCGACGAGCGCGCACTTGTATGTCATGAGCGCGGCGAGCGCCGATACTTCGTCTTCGTCAACGTGCGGGGCGAACCGAATTCCGCCCTTCGTCGGAAGGCGATGCACGCTGTGCTGGGCACGCCACCCGTTGATCACCTCGATCTTCCCATCGTCGCGCTTGAGCGGAAACTGCATTCGATAGACCGAATTGCAGGCCTTGATCTGAGCCAGCAGGCCAGGATCATGATTGAGGTGCGCGGCGGCCTTGTCGAAATATTTGCTGACCTGCGCGAACATCGGTATGTGGTCGGTCGACATCGGGGTTTGATTCCGTCTGGTGATGCGCGGAATCTACTGTAACTAGTTTCTGGCCGGGATTGTCATGCGTCTCGAACCGACCCTGTTCGACGCAGCAATGTCGAGGGTGCGCTTTGTGGTACGGAACGTCGTAGTTCCCCCGCGCGCAAACGCGATAATCTGCTTCGAATCGGGATCCCTGACGACGAGCATCGGATAGTCGGCAGCATTCCAGTCGAGTCTGACCTTGCCTCCGGGGACGACCGACGCGGCAATCGCAGGCGTAGATGAAAGTGCGGCTCCAGAGCGAACAGTGATCTCCCGCCCTTCGCCTGACAGCCTGAGGGAAGCGACCCGCGCGGCAGTAGCGGGGCTCATCGGCACCGCGAAACCGAACTGTCTCACATCGGCGTGATCCACGTCTCCGATTTTTTCAGGATCGAATGAGACCGAGAATACCTGGGATCCGGCGGCGTCGAACCCATCGACGCGATAGCGGCCGTTCCTGACGGGAAGTGAAGGGCGCGTGTCTGCAAGGAACGCAGGCTCGAGAACCAGCTTCGTTCCCTCGACGCGGCCCCAGATCATCAAGGTGCTCTGCACTGACGCGGATACCGACGCCGCAGTGCTCCCGCGGAAATTCAGGATTCCCTCGTAGGTGTAGTCACTCACCCATTCAGGACCGCAGTAGCTCATCACATCGCGACGCTCTGCATCCATCACCACGTTAGTCGCGACATCGAAGCCGAACACACCGATGCGGGCATTGGCGTAAGGATAGCCGGGATCCGGATTTGCGGGTCCGCCACAAGGCGCATGGTTTCGGCCCCAGTTGTGACCGAGCTCGTGTGCGACTGTCGAGGCTGCACTCGACGCGTCCCAGCTGAGGGTCGTCTTGCCGGGCACGTAGCCGATACCGGCTATGCCACTGGTGTACGGTGCCTTGAGGATTCCCACGTAGTGCTTCGGCGTGCCTTCCGCGAGACGCACAGTGTTGAGCTCGGTTATGATCTGAACCCAGACATCGCCCATGTTTGCTGTCGTCAGTGCGGGGGCAGCGGTGACGAATGAAGCACGCAGGTCGGCCGTCGACTCGCCAATCGGGAACATCTTCAGCGTAAGTGACAGAAGCTCTGGAATTCTTGCTTCGCTGACGTTGCCGACCAGCGAGTTGGCTGAAGTCTCGATTGGCACGAACCGTATCTCAGTCAGCGGCACTACGCGTACATCCGGAGCGTGAGGGGTGCCGGATGATGGGAATGTGTTGTCGCTCTCATTCACCTCCCTGACTGTATTGTCGGGGTCGACGTCGATGATGTACGAGAGGCCACTGGTGATGATACTCGCAGGTACTGCGACACCCCAGGTGCCGGTCAGCGAACCTTCGTTGACAGTGGTGCCAGTAAAATCGCCGGTAGCGTTGATCGTGGAACTCGAAACGAGGGCGCCGTTTCTGAAAAAACGCGCACGCACTCTCGGGATCGCTGAGTTTGGCTCGTTCGCCTGGAGAAACACGCGAAGAAATGCCGCGCGACCGGCGATCAACGGCACTGACCCGTTGAACCGCTGCGTGCTTTGTGTGAGGTACGCGCCAGCAACGGTGATGTTGAGTGTCGGGGGACGGATCAGGTAAGCGAACGCCGCCGGCGTCCGCGTCCCTGCCATCACGCTTAGCTGTGTCGACTGGGAAGCAGCGCCATAGGTCTCCGCGCCGACGTCGAAAGTTCTTGCCGTTGCGGTGTACGTTCCCGGAGCGAGTCTGGCGAGCCGTTGCGGGCCTCGTACAATCGTATTGAAGTTGTTGGGCCCGGTAACATCCCACACCGGGATTGCGGCTGAAGGCAATCCGCTCGAGGTGAAATCGATGCTTCCCGTTGTCGCGGCGTACTTCGCTTCAACCTGCACCGGAGTAGTGGACGCGGTTACTGCAAATGTCGAGTGAATCGGCGAGCCGGTATACACTTCATCTGCCGCGACGGGATCTATCTGAAGCGTGTATTCGCCAGGATCGAGATTCGGGACTTCGCCGGACGCGGTGAGGTTCTTGAAGAATCCCGAATTGTTGAACACTGTGGCGGATCCCTGTGTCCCCGAAGGGAGACCAGTGATCGTGACGTTGGCGATTCCTGTCGTCAGCGTGTATCCGATAGTCACTGTCGACGGTGTCGAGCTGGCGACAATTTCCACGACCTGCGAGGCGATGCTCGGACTATAGCTCGCTCTCGTGCCGACTGCCTTTGCGGCGGTTACGGTATATGTCCCCGGAGTGAGATCGGCGATCGTGCGCGTCGCGCCGACTGTAATCGCCGGAGTGCCCACGGCCCCCTGCACGGTCACCGGCGCAGCGATTTCCGCCGGTAGGTTGCCGATGTTGATCGTCAGGCTTCCCGTTTTGGGAGCAGTTGGACCGCCGTCGCACGCCTGGAGCGTGAAGCCGAGACCGACCATGGCGGCGACGGCAAATCGTCGTATCGAAATCATCCCACAACAATACACCAGATTGCCCGAGTTGCCTCGGGCAATTCTGGGGGTTCACCCAGGGCTGCCTTCTTCGGTGTAAAGTTTGGCCCCGACCATCGCGGCCAGCATGAGATTCACGAGCCAGATGGCCGAGTAGGTCATCCATAGGCCAGGCGACATGATGCCCATCGCCATGTAGCCGCTGGTGACTACCATCCCGAAGGCAAAAAACACGAGAGCGACGTAGATGGCGGTCTTGGGCCCGGGTCCGAAGCGGGGGCGAAACCCGGCGTAGGTCCAGACGATGAGCATGCCGACCAGGATGTTCATGATCACATATCCGGCGATTTGCCCGCCTGACATCGCTCCCATTGCGTCGCCGAGCCCAGCCTTGAAGGCATTCGACTCGGCCTTCATTCGCTCGCCTATGAGCAGGGCGTTCGACGCCATTTCGATCACATTCAGTACGACGCCAGCGGCAATACCTCCAACTACGACTTTCGATGTGTTGATGGCCATGCTGTGCTCCGTTTTGAGGTTTTTTAACTAGAGCCCTGCATTGAGCGCCACAATAGTAGGGTACTTGCCCCCGCCGGCAAAGCGGATCGTGACGAGCCGTTATGACTGGAAGCGGGAAATCCGGAACGGCGACAGATCGAAACGCGTTTCGCCGCGACTCACGAGATCTGCCTGGAGCTCGCCGATCGCGCTCGCGAACTTGAAGCCATGGCCTGAGCAGGCGCTCGACACCAGTACATTCGGACTATCGGGATGAAAGTCGATCACGAAGTTGTGATCCGGGGTGTTCGTGAAGAGGCAGACGTCACGATCTATCACCGATGCTTGCGCCAGGTCCGGCAATACTCCGGCAAGCGCTCTTCGCAGCGGCTCGACCTCCGCAACGTCGACGTTGCGGTTCACATTGTCAGCGTCATGCACGATTTCGCCAGAGTGCATGACACTCGCTTTCACGCCGCGCGCGAGTCGCGGGAATCCATAGCAGATCTCGCCGGGTACATATTCGTGCGCCCAGATCGGCAACTTCTTCGCCTCGTACCGCGAGTCGGCTGCGCCGGGCTCGAACCAGAACACTGACTGTCGCTCGACCTCGAGCGGTATTACGAGTTCGCCAAGCAACTTGCTTGACCGAGCACCGACACTCAGGACGAGTTTGTCCGCACAGTAAGTACCGAGCGCCGTGGCAATCTCGACGCCTTCACCTGTCGCCTTCCATGATGCCAGAGGTTCTTCGAATCGGAGCTCCGCACCGTGTCTCGCGGCAACTTTGAGATGCGCTGCGTTGCACGCTTCTGGATCGAGATACCCCGCGCGAGGATCGTAAACCGCGACATCGCCCAACCGAATCTCGAAAGCCGGATACCGGCGGGTGACTTCTGCGGCGTCGAATACTTCGTACGCCAGCCCGTGCTCACGGGCGCTGCGGAGGGTCCCTCTTACGAGAGCTCCATCCTCCGGCCCAATCATCAGCCCGTCAATCGTGTGCATCAGCGGAGCGCCAGCGTGTCCCTCGAGCTCCCGCCAGAGCTCGTGTGCCCGCCGCACCAGGGGCACGTACATGGGATGCTCGAAGTACATCTCCCTGATGATGCGGCTATCCCCATGGGACGATCCAAAGGGGTGCCCGGGCATCCACCGCTCGAGTCCGAGCACGCGCTTGCCGCGAAGCGCAAGGTGTGCGGCAGTCGCACTTCCCATCGCGCCGAGGCCGGCGACTATGACGTCATAACGTGTTGATGGCATTGTCCAGTTTGCCTTGCCAGACCGTTCTGCGGGGTGCATCGTAACCGTGAGATGCCACACAACGCAACGTGGGTGAGACCGACTGATGATGAGCTGGACCTTTTCGGCGTAACTCACCGCGGCAGGGTGAGGGCCGAGAACCAGGATCATTTCCTTGTTTCGACGGTGCATCCGCAGGTCGTCGTGCACGCGACGAGCCTTCCCAATCCCGACACACTTCCACTTCGTGGGACGCGACTCGCATCCGTGTTCGTTCTCGCTGATGGAGTGGGCGGAGCGACCGCGGGAGATGAAGCAGCTCGCGTCGCCACGGAATCTGTGACACGGTATGTGGCGTCGACCCTGCGATCCTACCATGCAGCAGGGTCGTCTGCCGAGGAGGAACTGTTGGTCGCGCTGAAAGGAGCGGCTCTCGATGCACACTCAGCGGTGCTGGCCGAGTCTGCGCGACGGCCCGACCATGCCCGCATGGCGACGACGCTCACCGTGTGCATCGTCGTATATCCGTGGGCGTATGTCGTGCAGGTCGGTGACAGCCGCGCGTATTTCCACTCGGAAGGCAAGCTTCGGATGCTCACGCGTGACCAGACAGTTGCTCAATCGCTAGTCGACCAGGGGCTGATGTCGAAGGACAGGCTCGACCATTCACCGTTCAAGCATGTGCTGTCGAGCGCGATCGGCGCGGAAGAAGCGCTGCCGGAGGTTACGCAGTTTGATATCAGCATCAGGGGCTCCCTGATTCTCATGTGCAGTGACGGGCTCACGAAACACGTCACCGACGAAGAGATCGCCGACTCTATCAGGAGGATGACATCCTCCCAGCAGTGCGCGAACGAACTCCTCAGCCTGGCCCTCGAGCGCGGAGGATCTGACAACATCACGATCATCGCTGCCCGCGCACTGCCGCAGTCCCCGAATGCGACCTGAGCTCGGGATAATCGAGGGGTTTTACGGGAAGCCATGGACGTGGGAATCCAGAAGGGAGACGGTTTCCTTTCTGGCACCATATGGATACCGGTTCTATCTCTATGCTCCCAAGGCCGATCCATTTCTGCGGCGGCGCTGGCAAGAGAGTCATTCTCCGGAAACTAGCGACAGTATTGCATCGCTAGCTGCACACTGTCGCGAGACTGGCGTGCGGTTCGGCGCGGGCCTTTCTCCATACGAGGTATTCAACTTCGACGAAGCGGCTCGCGACGCACTTGCCCGTAAGCTCGCTTTTTTCGACGAAGCTGGCGTGGAGGATCTCGCGATCCTTTTCGACGACATGCGCGGCGACGTTCCCGACCTCGCGAAGATTCAGGTCGAGATAGTTCACTGGGCTGTGGAGCGAACTCGTGCGACGCGTGTAATCGTCTGCCCCAGCTACTACAGCGATGACCCGATTCTCGACCGCGTTTTTGGCCAGCGTCCCGACCATTACGTTGAAGACCTCGGCCGCGACCTCGGTGAGGACATCGAGATCTTCTGGACCGGTGAGGAAGTCATTTCACGCCAGTATTCTACCGGCCATCTCGAGCGAGTGGCGGAGCAGCTTGGCAGACCGCCATTCATTTGGGACAACTACCCAGTAAATGACGGACAGCGGATGTCGCAGTACCTCCACCTCCGCGGATTTACCGGAAGGCATGCGACGATGGCTGAGCACGTCGCCGGGCATGGAATCAACCCGATGCTTCAGCCGGTTCTCAACCGGATCCCTGCCATTACGCTTTCCGACAGCTACAGGCAGGGGGACACTTACCAGTACACAGAGTCGTTCCGCCATGCATGCGTCGACGTGCTCGGTGACGAACTTGGAATGTCTGTGCGGGAGGACCTGTTGACGCTTCAGGATATCGGCCTCGACCGGCTTGGTGAAAAAGAAAAACTCCTTCGAGAGAGATACGAGGGAGTCGATCATGCGGGCGCGAGAGAGATCATCGCGTGGCTGGACGGAGATTACAGAATTACAGACGAGATCGTTCAGACTCAGTAGTGTCCGCCGATGCATTCAGGCGAAGCGGCGCGTATTTCGCCGCCAGAGTTTTGATCGTTGTCAGGCTTCGGAGAGTCGCGTGGGTGTCGATCATGTCTGCGATCGCCAGCGGAGCTCCACCATCGTCGTTGACCTGGCGGAGCCAGTAGATCTCGCGCCCGCGCGGATGGAGAAGATCCGAGCGAGTCCGGCGCACTGACAGCATTCGTTCGGTTCTTTCGTCGAGCTGCTCACCGAGAAGCACGACGAACACCGAGCTGCCTTCCAGCATCTCGTCGAAAGGCACGTTTGACTCGATGCCGGCGAGTTCCCGAGGCGTCCGGATGAAAGTCCAGATCGGTCCGCTAACCGAGCGTCTGAGATGTCGTGATATCTGGGCTTCGAGTGCGCTGACGACGCCAACTGGCGACGTCTCGAACGCCACATTGCCGGTAGTTCCGTGCGTTTCGACGTTGAGGAAGCCGAGTTTGATGAAGAGACTTCGCAGCGCCTCCTGCGAGACCGTTTCGGGTCCCACAGGAAGTCCGCTGATGAATGCGATGTAGCGTTGCATGGATTCAGGACGGGCAAGCCATGTGCCGACCTATCTGGTGGCGATCATGACTCGCACGAGGTCTCGCGCATCGTAGGATACCCCGCCGTCAGCAATGTTTTTCTTGGCTGTCAGGACCACTTTCACCGGGTAGCCAAGTTCCGGGTCAGATTCGAACTCGACGTTGTCGATCCAGTCGTCGCTTGAGCGCGCCGCCGCGAACATCTGGTTGACAGTCCTGCGGTAGGTGAGGCCGGCGCCGGTAATTGGAGTTCCGTCCAGCAGCGTGGCGGCTACCACCTTGTCATTGCGGACCTCGACGGTTGCCCACTGATATACGCCCGGGTCGCAGAAGCAGCTGGCGCGCATGACATAGTCGTAGTCATCGATGTGCTTCGACTCCCATAATGCCTGCGCCCTGCGGATCTCCTTCATTTCGTCCGGCTCGAAAATGCCCGAACAGGCGGTTGTGCCAAGGAATACCATTGCCAACAAAACAGATCTCATTCGCCCCTCCCCAAAGATTGTTTGATGGCGCTGACTTGCGCCGAGCAGCTTGAGTTCCGCAGCGATCCTGTAATGTCGAGCGGGCTCATCAGGTCCTCCACTGAAGCTGCGTTGATTCGTACCCCGAACACGGCGAAGTTCTTCGCTCGCGCGGCAAGCTCATCATGGTGGCCGGTCCCGGGTCGGGCGAAGCTTGCTTCGACTCGTCCCAGGCTTGTGACGAGTCGCCAGACAGGCGCACGGATTCTGATTTTCTCCCATGCAACCGGGAGGCCCTCCGGCACTTCATTACAGAAGACCTTGGCGTCGATTCCCGCGAGTATGCCTTCCAGACGAATGACATTGGCGGGCGTGCGCCGCGGAACGATCTCGACCTTTGTGGGGAGAACGGCGTAACCATGGAGCCGGGCCGCAAGCGCGCCGGTCAGGACGAAGTCGATGTTCTTGTCGTGCAGCAATCGAAATAGTCGATCGGGCCGTATACCGGGTATGTGCGCAGCGCTGGATCCCCAGTCTACGGCAATCCCCCACGTGTGCGAGGAATCGGTGATGTGCCCGGTGCCCCGACGCCGGCGAACCTGTTTCTGCCGCGTGGTTGCACGGAAGTGGTCGAGGTCGCGGACGGCGTCCATCAGGCGCTCGTCGGCCGTTTTCGGCTGGCTCATCCATTCAAGCATGGCTTGCGTGACGATCGGCCGACGCCGTAACTCGTAGACAATGTCGAACCCGGCGGCACGAACGAGACGCTCGAGGGTCTCGACCGCCGGTTCCCGCTGGCCTGCTTCGATCTGCAGAACAGCCGCCTGTTTCGTTCCAGCCATAGCGGCGAGCTCACGCTGCGTAAGCCCAGCGCGGTTGCGCGCCCGGAGAATCAGTGCGGCTGCCGCCGATTTTATCATGGCGCCCCTGCGTGAAGGTGCGTGTGGTGTGTGCCCTAATCCGGTCCGTACAAGTTTGACATCGGATTCGATATCACATCACGCATCATTGGCATCCCGGCGTGCCAGACGTGATATCGAATCCGATGTCAAACTTGTACGGACCGGATTAGGGCACGCACCACACGCACCCAACTTGCAACGCGGCTGCCTCCCGAAGGGAGCCGCGAATCGCTCGTCTAAGCGAAATCGCGCAGCTACACCTTTACCTTCGCCCTCGCAAAATCCTCGAGCGACGTCAGCCCGATCGGTAATCGCGTCCGCATCAGCGTAGCATCGAACGTCTGATCGGCGGTCTCGTTCAGCACTCCGAAGCGCATGATCCTCGCCACGCCCGGGTGCACCCGACCCATCGCAAGCGACATCCCGCGCACAACCGGCAGCGGAATCGTCGACACCTTCGCCCGCCTACCGCTCACCTTTTCGAACACAGCGATCACCTCTCGCGTCGTAAGGTTCTCCGGCCCGCCAACCTCAATCGTTCGGCCACGCAGCTCCGGAATTCTCAGCGCAAGCACGACCGCGTTGGCAACGTCATCAGCAGCGATGAAATTTCGCGGATTGTTGCCGGAACCGAACAGCATCACGCGCTTCCCTGTCACGACAGCCTTTCCAACCAGCTCCCACGCATGGACTTCCATGAACGCCGTTGGGCGGATGATCGTGTGCCGAAGGCCGCTCGCCGCGAGATACTCCTCGATCTTTGCCTTGGTACGCCAGAAATCGATGGGATGGTTCGACGCCGCACCTATCGCGGATGTATACACGAAGTGTTCGACCTTGGCATCCTTCGCCGCATCGATCAGCGCGCGATGACCATCATCATCCACGAGTGAACTCGCAGTTGGCCCGCGGCCCAGGAGTGAATGCGCCGCGGCGACCACACCGCTCGCCCCCCGTACCGCAAACTCGAGAGACTCCGGATCCCGCAGGTCACCGAGCACTATCTGCGCGCCGCGCGCCTTGAGGTCGTCCGCTTTCGAGCGATCACGAGTCATCGCACGAACCGTCTCACCCTTGGCCAGCAGCTTCTTCACGACCTGCCGGCCGAGAGAACCGGTCGATCCGACAACGAGAATCATTTGTCGGCGCCCACTATCACCAACAGGCCGCTGCCAACTTCCCTCTCCCCAGTTCTGTCAGACGGACGATTCACGATTTTACCCTCCACTACCATAGTAGTGGATCCGCCGCCGTCAAAATTCATCCCATCATGAACACCGAGCTTCAGCATCAGGTTTGCCAGCTCGACAAGGGTCATGCCCGCATCAGTCTCGCGGCGGCCGTCCACTGTCACCAGATACAGAGTACTGCTGTCCTTCGAGAAACCCACAGCGCTGCGGGGATTCCTCCCCTCAAACCTCGCAAACGTACCCTCGAGTATGCTCGCATACTCGGCGATGCTGCGGCCATTCATTACCACGCGCGGCCACCCGCCAAGAACTGTCCGCACCTTCGATTCTGCGGGTTCTATCCTGGAAGTGACTCTGACTGTCCCGCCTCGCTTCGCGATCGCCCGCAGATCGTCACGCATGTCCCCGCTGGCCGCCAGAACGCCGCCATCCTCCAGCGGCAGCGAGCCCCCCTCGATTGAATTCCCCGCAATCCTGAACGTCATGGCACCGTTCTGCTGAGAGATCAACTTCAGCGGAACGAGTGTGGGACGTTTGCCTGAGGTGTCAGGAGGAGTGCTCGCGCCAAGTGCGCGCGTGTAGAGCACAAGCGTATTGCTGTCGGGCCACGAGTTGATTCCCTCGAGTCTCAGCGTCTTTCGCCCCGGGACATGCAATCTTGCGGCAACTACAAACCTTTCGATCATCGGCTTGTTGTTCCAGTCGACGCCGAACTGATAGTGCACGTTGTCGAATCGTTCGTGGGGAGAGTCGGTCATCGTGATGCCTTTGTCGATCCGCCCCTCTATGACAACGTTGTTCTCGCTCTCAAACGTGCGCGTGTTGAAGAAGTCTGCGTTGATTGCAGCCACCGCTCGGCCGGGTCCGTTATAGCGACCGAACATCGAGCTCACCTTCTCACGCGCAAGCGCTGAGTCTTTTGCTCTTACTCCGCGGAGTACCAATCCACGTTGCCGGAGATCGACCTCGACTACGTTGATCCGCCACGGCCCACTGTTGAAGACGAGCCGCTTGTGCGTAACGCCGGGCACAATCGAGCGCACGGTCGATGAGTCCCAATCCTGCGCCTGACAAGGAACAGCCGCCGCGGCAAATGCCGCGGCGGCCAGAAAAATCGAACTGAACCTCAAATCAGTAATTCGGATTTCCTGCCTTCTCGCTCAACGGCACGACGAAGCACTTGTTCTCGCCGTAGAAATCAGTGAACACTGGATATTTGCCTTTCGGGAAGAGATCGGTACCCGCGGCGAGGTAGCGCCTCAGATCTCCAAGCCGCTGACCCGTCAGGAAAAAATCTCGCGCGCGCTGATTGCGCAGCTCTGCGATCAAAGCTGCACCGGTAAGGCTCACCGGCGCCTGATTCCCCGCCGACCTTCTCGCATTGACGAACGTCAGTGTTGCAGGCGTCGCTCCGTCTGCTTCCGCAATCACATACTGAGCCTCCAGGTGTGTCGCGAACTTCATGTTCGTCGTGATGTCGATGGTGCCGACTGCCGCCGCGGTCCACCCGGCATACATGAACGGACGCTGCGGCGGGAAGATCGGATTCGAATTCAATCCAAGTCTCGCCGTCGCAAGTGCCGGCACTCTTGGGTCGTTGATCCCGAGAAAGGTCGGATGCACTCCAACGAACGGGTCAGCCGTGCGCGCCGGACGGTGCACCTGATTATTCTCGCGCACGGAGTTGGAGGAGTAGAGCGCAAGCTTCTCATAACCAGCGGGCACGAGGAGAGCATAGGCGCGCGCCCTCGTGAGATCGCCGACCTTCAGCGCTGCTCGCGCCGCACCAACGTTCGACATGTTGATGAGATCCGTTGCAGCTGCAATGTTCGCCGCGACTGTCGTCCCCGCACGATACGCCGTTGCAATCGTGATAGCCGTATCAAAGCGAGCAATTCCGCGTCGAAGCAGCTCTTCGGTCGGCAATGGCGCACTGATGTTGACCGGCGCCTCGCAGAACCCCTCACCGAGCAGCACGTACGCATAAGCGCCGTACGCGTAGGTCCGGGCGAGGTTGATGCTGCTGCCGGCCGATGCGCCGAGCATTCCCCTGAGTCGCACAGCTGCATCATCGGCTGACTGGCGGGTCCGTTGAAGGTTTACATACACACCCTCATTCGTGTCGTTAAGATCAGTGAAGTTGTGCAGCGAGAACTCGCGAACTGCGACGTTCGTGTGATCCGTGAAAATTTCGTCAGACAGCACACCCGACCACAGTGCATAGCTGCCGTACGCAACCTGAAACTCGCCGATAACCCCATTTACAATCAGGGTTTCCAGCGTCGGGTCGGATAGCTGCTCGCCCTGGATCGATCCTGGATCGCTTACATCGAGCAGGTCACTACATGCTGCAGCGCTCAATACCATGGCGCCCAGGCAAATTCCTCTTAGCGCGCGCATCAGAAGTTCACCGAAAGTGAGAGTGAGTACCGCTTGGTCATCGGCACGGTCCATGAGTCATTGCGATTGAACGTCGAGCCGCCCCCGTTAAAGTTGAGCTCGGGATCGGCGCCTCCGTATTTGGTCCATATCTTCAGGTTATGCCCCGCCGCCGTAAGCGTCGCACGCTCGGCGTATCTCTTGAGCCCTGACATCGGCAGGTCGACACTCACCGAGATGTCGCGCAGCTTCGTGAAATCCGCCGGCTGAATGTGCTTGAACGTCTGCGAAGCGAGTCTCCGCTCGAGAACCTCGTCGGGATTTGCTGCCGGGTTTACTGTCTCCCATGAAAGACCGGATCTGTCGCGACGCCAGTCCTTCACGTTGAACTGATAGTTGCCACCCTTGTGATCCAGCAGGCCATAGAGTCGAACCCGCTCGAACAGCCTGATGGTTCCGGAGAACGATGCCTCGCGCGTTGGAGCAGACGGTCCCATGTAGATGCTCTCTGGATCGAGCACCGGGAGGCCGTTTGCATTCTTGAACAACGTTCCATCTTCGTTGAACCTGACGCGCTGCGCCCACATTCCACCGAGCGCGTAGCCAACCTGATAACGCTGCGACGGCGCGTACGATCCGAAAATGATCGGATTGCGGTCGTCGCCGAACGACAGCAGCTCGTTCTTGTTAGTCGCGAGCGCCACAGTGGTTTCCACCGTTACAGCTTTCAACTGGACCGGAATGGCGCTGAAGATCATCTCGATTCCGCTGTTGCCGATCTCACCGAGGTTCACCAGTCGCGTGCCGGCAAATCCGCTTGACGGCGGAACGTCGACAGGCAGCAACGCATCCTTGGTTTTCTTGTTGTAGTAAGTGAAATCAATGTTCATCCGGCCGCCGAACATCGCCGTCTCGAACCCGGCTTCGATCTCCGACCCGCGTTCCGGCTTGAGATCTGGATTACCGAACGATCCGTATCGCAGCGCCGACGCCGATCCCGTCGGCAGCGTCACGACTGATGTCGTGTAGCTCTGGAGTGCGTCAAACGGTCCAGGCGAGTTACCCGCCTGACCCCACGCGAGACGGAGACGAAGGTTGTCTACGCGGGGCACCGAGAAGAACGGCTCCTCGGATATCACGTAGGACAGTGATGCCTTCGGATAGAAAACCCGGTTCAGCTCCGATCCGAATGCAGAGTTGTTGTCGACTCGCACCGCACCGGTGAGAAAGAGCTTGTCATTCCACGCGAGCTGCTCCTGAACATAAAATCCGAGCGACTTCTGCTCCGAGAACGACTCACCGCTGCTCGTCACCGCCGCTCGGCTGATCGAGCGGATACCCGTCGCGCCGAGGTCCTGTCCGTAAGAATCAGTGCGGCGGAACACATTGGAGAGGTATTGCGCGCCGACTGATGCGTTCGACACGAGGCTCGCCGACAAGTCGTGGGTCGCCGTCGCGTCGTAGTTGAACGTTAGGTCCTGATTGATGGGGCGTCCCTGCGCCAGGAATCCTTTCGTGTTGTCGAGCTCGAAGCTTGCGCGTGCGCTGAACGGGTTGATGCCCGGTGCCTGCGGCGCGAAGTACAGCTCGGAGCGACCCACATTCAGGTCAATACCCACACGGACCTTGTTGGTCAACCAGCTGAACGGCCTGTAATCGGCGCTCGTGCCGACAATGAATCTGTCAGACCGCGTCTGGTTATCGTAAGTATTCGCAACTTCCGGCAGGATCTGCGAATGATTCAGGCCGGCCGGAAAATTGTACTTGCGACCAGGGGTCGCGAGGTATGAACTGATGATCAGGCCGAACGCGATGTTGTCGTTGAGCGGCAACCTGACGTGGTGTTTGCTGTAGTCGATGTTCGTCGAAAAGTTGAGCTTGTCGGACGGATTGAAGGAGAAGTTTCCGCGCAGTCCGCCGAGGTTGGCGAAGTTGTTGAGGTTTACACCTTCTTCGCGGCTCTGTACGCCGGACAGGAAGAAGTTGTAGCGCTCACTGCCGCCGCTTGCTGACAGGCTGAACTTCTGCATTCCACCTTTTCGCAGCGCGTTCGGCTCTGTCATCGCGCGATGGGAGATGATGTCTCCCACCTGGAGTCCTCTGTATCCAGGATGTCCTAACGTGTCCGCAATCCGTGCGGCGGTTGCGACCCCGTAGTTGACCGGCTTGAGGTCGTCGTCCCACTCACTGCTGCCGACCTCATAACGCCCTTCCCAGCGGATCTTGCCGGGCTTTCCTCTCTTCGTGATTATCTGGATGACGCCAGCTGCAGCTTCAGCGCCGTACAGCGTCGCGGCAGCCGGACCCTTGATGACTTCGATCGACTCGATGTCGTTCGGGTTGATCGCGTCGAGCGCAGATGTTTCCTGGCCGAAGACAGTGAAGTTGCCCTGGGATCTCGTACTTACGCGGACGCCGTCGATGTACACGGTCGGCGTGTTGCCTGCGTACAGTGAGCCTGCTCCACGCAGGCGGTAGTTGCTCGAGGTGCCGACCTGTCCGGATCCTGGAACGAGTGTGAGTCCCGGCGTCTTCGACTGAAGCACCTCGGTGATGTTGCTGAGACTCGAGCGGCTCAGCACCTCATCGACGTTGACAGTCGAAACTGCGTTTCCGATTGCGCGACGCCGCGTGTCACCGACAGCTCCAGTGATCACGACTGCATCGAGGTCCGCAGCGCTGGCGTTCATCGTGAGGTTTACGTTCGCCGTTCCGCCAGTAAGTGTGAACGTTGCCGTAACGGGCTGGTATCCAATGCTGCGCGCCCGGATCTGGCGCGCTGTCGCGGGTACACCTGTGAGGCGGAACCTGCCGTCGTTATCGACAGCCGATCCAACCGTGGTGCCAACGACGAGAACCTGTGCGTTGGTAACCGGCGCGCCGGTGACGCCATCTGTCACCCTGCCGGATACTGTTCCTGTCTGGGCTGCGAGTGGCACCGCGATGAGCGATGCTGCGAGCAGCATTGCTACCTTCAACTTGTTACTGAACATCCTGTCCTCCTCTCTCATTGTAGTGAGCGGGTAAGAACCAGCTCTGCAACTACGGGGAAATGGTCTGACGCATACACCTTTGGAACCCACGTCCTTGAGACGCGAAACGCGTCGGAAATCAGGACGTAGTCGATCTTTCCTGCGGGGTTTCTCGCTGGCCCGGTAAGCCCGGGTCCCTGCTTGTACGGCCAGGAATCAGCGACTCGCTGGAAGAGCGGCTCGAGCTCCGGGGCGTCCGGCCGCGCATTCATGTCGCCGAACATCAGGGTTGGAACGTCTGACGTGCTCATTGCTGCCAGCATGTCACCTACCTGCTGGCGTCTCACTGCGGGATCCCGGCGAAAGTCGAGGTGAACGTTGAGCACGCGCACCGGCGTGCCGTCCACATCGATCACCGCTTCCAGGAATCCTGGAAGTGGCGCCGGCACCGGGGTCGAGTCCTGCGTCGAAAGTCTTGTGATGTTGTGATTGGTAAACGACTTGATCGGGTACCTGCTGAGCACTGCCACACCAAACTCCCGCACCGGCTTCGATGGATCATCGTTCGGAAGCTGATATATCCGAGCGAACCTGAACTCCATGCCTGTTCCCTTCGCCAGCAGCTCTGCCTGATTGGCGAACGCGCTTCGTGCCTGCCAGTGAACGTCTACTTCCTGCAGCCCGACTATGTCGGGTTTTTCAGCGTTGATGACGGCAATAACACTGTCGAGCCCTTCATTGCCATACTGAATGTTGTAGCTCATCACACGAAGTGACTTCTCGCTGGACAAGCCCGATCCCGGACGCACCGGCGCAACACTCGCACACCCCGCGAGACCCGCCATCACCGCTACTGCCACGACAATTGATCGTCTCACCGAATCTCTGTTGTTCGTTTTACTGCTTTGTCTGCGCCTCTGTGTGTTCTTCCCTGCGCCCTCTGCCTCACCCCTCCTTTCCATCTTATTCAGTACAACAGGTACGGTTTCCTCTGGTTCCGAAAGGTTTCCGCATCCCTATCCCATTCAGCAAGCAGCGCGTCGAGAGTGCCGTTCTCGATTGCCGCACGAATCCGCTTGGATCCCGTCAGCCTGTCGAGCGAGCAGCTCTCAACTCCCGTTGTGGCATTCTTCGAACACCGCCACTGAAAGTCAGTCGGATGCAACTTCCTGATCATCGCCATGAGGCGCATCGACGCGGCGATCGGCCTGTACGTCGCGCGATCTGTGACGTGAAGCCGCACGCCGTTGGCAGTCTGCCCACCGAACTTCCGGCCGGTCGCCGCGATCGGATACGTGTGAGCGGTAAACCGAACGCCAGGCAGCCGCAGCGCGTTCATCGAGTCGGCCAGGACCTGAGACTTGATCCATGGCGCACCGATCAGCTCGAATGGCGCCTCGCTACCGCGCCCTTCCGAGACGTTGGTACCCTCGAAGAAGACGGTGCCCGGGTAATGGATGATACCCTCGAACGTGGGCAGGTTGGGGGATGGCCCCGTCCACGGCAGATCAGTTTTGTCGAGCCAGAGGTCGCGCTTCCAGCCAGTGATCTTCACGACATGGAGATCGGCGCCGATCTTCCAGTAGTCGTTGTACATCCCGGCAAGCTCGCCCGGAGTCATCCCGTAACGCGACGCGATTGGATAGAGCCCGACAAACGATTCGAGCCCGTCCTCGCGAATGTTACCCTCGATGATTTCCCCGCCAATCGGATTCGGGCGGTCCAGGACAACGATTGGAATCTTCCTCTCGGCCGCGGCCTGCATCGCGAGCCCCATCGTCGAGATATAGGTGTACTGCCGCACACCCACGTCCTGAATGTCGAAGACGAGCGCGTCGACGCCTTCGAGCATCTCCGGCGTCGGTTTCTGTGTCTCGCCGTAGAGCGAATGAATCGGCAAGCCGGTCTTCTCGTCCTTCTCGAAGTTCACCAGGCCCTGAAGTGCCCCGCGGATCCCATGCTCAGGAGCAAAAAGGGCGACGAGTTTCACGTCCCGTCGCCCGGCCAGCAGATCGATCGTCGGCGTACGCCGGCTGTCGTGCCCCGTATGATTCGTAATCAGACCGACACGCTTCCCTTCGAGAACTTTCGGGAAGGCAACAGCCAGCCGATCGACGCCGTGCTCAACGTGCGCCTGAGCGGTAAGCGAGGCTGCGGAGAAAACAGAGAGAGCCGAAACTACCGATACAACTGCGACCGTTTTTCGCATTCAAACAAGAGCCTCGATCAAAGGTGGGGTCTTCGTCGTGCCGTGCGTGCGCCACATCATAGCGCCTGGTCACGTTGTGCGACAGAGAAAACCGTTGTTCAGGAAACCGCAGCAGGTGGTTTCTGTCTCTCGTTCATGGCGCGTCGCCGCTTCGACGGATACCTTCGCGCGATGTCAATGAAGAACGCTTTATGGTTGGCGGCGGTCCTTCTTCTGGCGCCTGCGGCTGCCTCCGCCCAGACTCAGCCCAGGACTATCCTTGCGATAGGAGCGCACGCGGGTGACATGGAGCTCACCGCCGGACAGCTGTTGATAAAACAGCGGAAGAAAGGCGACAGGGTCGTGATTCTCCACATGACCCTCGGCGAAGGCGGAAATATTAAGCTGACACCGGAGGCTTATGGCGCGCAGAAGCGGCGGGAAGCTCTCGCCGTCGACTCGGTGATGGGAGCCGAAACGCTCTTTGCGCCCTACCGCGACGGCGAGCTCCCGAACGACGAGCAGGCAAGGCTGTACGTGGCCAACGTCATACGCCAGGTGAAACCTTCGTTCATCATCACGCATTGGCAAAAAAGCATTCACAAGGATCACTCGAACACGAGCCTGATCGTCCAGGATGCTGTTCTGCTGGCCTCACTCCCGGGAGTCGTAACCGGCACACCTGCCCATCGCGGGATTCGCGGTATCTGGTACGCCGAAAACTGGGAGGATGCTGAAGACTTTCAGCCGTTCATCTCCGTCGATGTATCGGAGGAGCGAGATCAGTGGCGCGATGCAGTGGCCAGATATGAGTTTGTGGGTGGTAAGATCTCTTCGTTCAGATACCTCGAGTACTATGACGCGCTCGCGGTAGTCCGCGGAGCAGTAGCGGGCAAGCAGCGCGCTGTCTCTTTTAACATTGACGCATTCGGTAAGCGCCGCGTCCTCGACTCATTGCCATGACGAAACTCCCTGTTGTACTCCTGATCGCAGTCGCTGCTGGCCCCCTCAACGCACAGCTTGCGCAACAGACGTGGATTCGAATCAATCAGCTCGGATACATTCCGGGTGGACCCAAGACCGCAGTCGCCTGCTCGCTCCAGCCGACTACGATCGCAACATTCACGCTGCAGGACAGGGAAGGTCGCGTGGTCTTCGGTCCACGGAAGGCAACCCCGTCCGGTTCGTTCGCCGCATGCGTGTCGACTCACCGGCTCGACTTCTCTAGCTTCCGAAAACCCGGCAGATACACTCTGGTAGCTGGCGGCGCGTCATCGCCGACAGTGATCATCGCAGCCGATGCATACAAGGGCGCGGCAGACTCGCTGCTCGTCTACATGCGACAGCAGCGATCCGGATTCAATACAGTCGTCAAGGATTCGATTCACAAGTTCGACGGCAAGATCGTCGATCATCCGACGCGGACCGACGAATTCATCTGGGTCTCGGGCGGATGGGCCGACGCGTCTGACTACCTCCAGTACGTCACTACATCAGCGAATGCAACGTTTGCAATGCTGATGGCATATCGTGACAACCCGAAAGCCTTCGGAGATGCGTTCGATGCACGCGGGCTTCACGGCGCCAACGGCATTCCCGACGTTCTCGACGAAGCGAAACACGGCCTCGACTGGCTTCTCCGCATGTATCCGGGCGGCGAGGACATGTTCAACCAGCTCGGCGACGACCGCGATCACATGCACTTCGATTTTCCGTGGAACGACTCGTCGGATTATGGATGGGGAAAAGGTTCGTATCGTCCGGTTTATCCCTGTACTGGAAAACCACAGGGGTTGATCAAGGCAAAGAACAGGTCGACGGGGTATGCCTCCACGGCAGGCAAGTACGCTGCTGCCTTCGGAATCGCGGCAAAGGTCTGGTCGAAGAGTGATCCTGTTTTTGCTGGAAAGCTCAGGGAGCGAGCGTTGGCCGCGTACAAGCTTGGTCGCCAGCATCCTGGAGTTTGCCAGACTGCGCCGGCTCGCTCCCCCTACTTCTACGAAGAGGACAACTGGCACGACGACATGGAGCTTGGCGCAGCATCTCTGGTTGATGCAACAGGCCAGAAGCATTTCCTCGGCGATGCTCTGGTTCACGCGCGCAACGAGCCCGTCACTCCGTGGATGGGCAAGGATACCGCAAACCACTATCAATGGTATCCCTGGCACAATAACGGGCACTATGAGATCTGGCGGAACGGCTCCCCTGGAGAGAAAGCGCAGATGGCACGCTTCTATAGAAGGGGACTCGAGGCGGTAGTAGGCCGCGCCGACAACGGCTTCAGGATGGGCGTGCCGTTCATCTGGTGCTCGAGCAACCTGATCGCGAGTTTCGCGACCCAGGCATATCTCTACCGCAAGATGACAGGTGACAGCCGGTTCCAGGAACACGAAGCCGCCGCGCTCGACTGGCTGCTTGGCGCAAATCCGTGGGGTGTGTCGATGATTATCGGCGTGCCGGGTTGGGGCAATTTCTCGCGTGACCCACACGCCGTCATTACCAGCAGGATGGGCCTTCAGCTGACGGGCGGAATGCTCGACGGTCCGGTATACAGCTCGATCTACAGGAGCCTGCTCGGCATCAGGCTTCACAATCCTGATGAGTACGCGCAGTTCAACACCGGCTTCATCGTGTTCCACGATGATGTGGGCGACTATTCTACCAACGAACCGATCATGGATGGTACGGCGAACCTGACATATCTCTTCGCGGCAATGGAGACCGGCGGCCGTTAGCACGAATGCCGGAGCTGCCTGATGTAACCGTCTATGTCGAGTGCATTACGGCAAAAGTGCTGGGCAGGAAACTCGAGCGTGTGCGAATCGCCAACGTGTTCATTCTTCGATCTGTCGATCCGCCAATCAGCGAAGTGGAGGGTCACACTGTTCGCGATGTCCGTCGCATTGGGAAACGGATCGCGATCGGTCTCGATGATGACATATGGATCGTCATCCACCTGATGATTGCCGGCAGGTTTCGGTGGTTGAAGCCTGGTGCGAAGATTCCCGGCAGGCTTGGACTTGCATCGTTTGACTTTGAGAACGGCTCACTGATCCTTACCGAGGCGGGTACACAGCGCCGCGCATCGATTACGATCGTGCGGGGCGAGACTGCGCTCGCCGAAATCGATAGAGGCGGAGCCGAGCCGCTCGAGATCGACCGTGAGACGTTCGCCGAGCGATTGATGCGCGAGAATCATACGCTGAAGCGGTCATTCACTGATCCCAGGCTGTTCAGCGGAATTGGAAACGCATACTCCGACGAGATCTTTCACCGGGCGCGTATCTCGCCGATCAAACTCACGTCACGCCTCACTCCTGATGAGATCACACGCCTGTACGATGCAACGCGCGAGGTTCTAGTCGAATGGACTGTTCGCTTACGAAAGGAGGCCGGGGGTGAGTTTCCGGCCAAGGTCACGGCATTTCATGAGGAGATGGCCGTGCATGGCCGATTCGGCAAGCCGTGTCCCGTCTGCAGCACGCCAGTTCAGCGAATCAGGTACGCAAGCAACGAGACGAACTATTGTGCTCGCTGCCAGACCGAGGGGCGGTTGCTTGCCGACCGTGCACTTTCCAGATTACTGAAACAGGATTGGCCCCGTTTCATCGACGAGCTCTGATTGACCGATTTGAAAAGATTTTTTACCACTTGCGCCGGTATTGCTGCCTTCGCAGCCTGCTCTGACTCGAGCTCAGCTCCGCGGACTGCCCCATCGGTTGCCGCGACTGCGATCGTAAATCCCCGCAACAACCTGTCGGCTCTGATCGATGTTCAATTTACGGAAGCCGATTCTTTGCGAGTCCTGTCTGTGGAAAACGGTACTCGAAGCGCAGTCACTCCGTTCATCGCTGCAAGCGGCTCCATGGGGCGGCTTCCTGTTCTCGGATTGCGGAGACTTACCACGTACTCGCTGGTGGTTGAAGCCGTAGGAAGCGGCGGGACGACAGTCTCGCAGCCAGTGTCCATCACGACCGGCGATTTGCCCCAGAGCCTGAAGAACGTAAGCCTCACGACCCTGCGGGGGTCCGGCACGCGGGGATACATCTACTTCGCAGTCAATATCGGCACGAGTGCGTTCGCTCTCGCATTCGACAGCACAGGGACCATAGCGTGGTATCGCGAGTTTGCAAACGCGCCGCCGGTGCTTGCATTGTCCCAGCAGCCGAATGGGAACTTCAGCCTGTTCCTGGGCGAGTCGCGCGGGTGGGAGCCAACGCCTGGCGACTTTGTCGAGTTCAACCCCAGCGGAGATGAAGTTCGCCGGTGGAATGCGCCGTCAGGATTCTATACGGACGGACACGAGCTGCTCCTGACGAGTGAAGCAGGCCAGACGGTAGGCCACCTCTTCGGCTACACACTCCGCGCAATCGATGCCCGGTCAGTCGGTGGATCCGCTACCCAGACTCTTGCACAGCATACTATTCATCGCGTGCGACAGGGAGGAACAGCGGAACTAGTGTGGGATTCGTGGCAGGTGTTCACGATCGCCGACTGGATCGAGCCACCACACCTCACGTTGCTCGATGTCGACCATCCGAACTCCCTCTACATCGCGGCTGATGGACACTACATCGTGTCCTGGCGAAACACGGGTGAGATAACCAAGATCAACCGCACGAGTGGCCAGATCATATGGCGGCTCGGTGGACGCAACAATCAGTTTCAGTTCACAGGCGATCCACTCGGCGGATTCAGTGCGCAGCACTATGCGCAATTCACCCCGCAGGGCACCCTGTTGCTGTACGACAACGGTACGAGGCATAGTCCCCCTCAGTCGCGAGCTGTCGAATATCGGCTCGACGAAACAGCGAAGACGGCGACGATGGTTCGACAATTCAGGCAGGATCCGGTTGCGATCACTCCATTTGTGGGAAGCGCGCAACGGCTCGACAATCTCAATACGCTCGTCGGATGGGGCTGGAATTCCTTCGTCACCGAGTATTCGGCCACCGGCGAAGTTGTGTGGGAAGGCCGCTTCCTCATTGCAGGAGCTCCCATGCCCGTGTATCGCATGCTGAAGGCATATTCTCTCTACGACTTTTCGACTCCCTGACGGGTCTGTCTCACCATTTCCGACCATGATGTCCCGAGCGACTGACCGCCATCGCATGGGATAACTGTTCCGGTGATGAACCGGGCCGAATCAGAGCAAAGGAAAAGAGCGAGGTCAGCAATCTCGCTCTTTTCCGCGAAGCGCCCAAGCGGGATCATCCTCGTCACCATCCCGCGCGCCTGCGGCGTCGGTGCAAGCCGTTTCATCCCCTCGGTGTCGTCGACGGCGCCTGGCGCTATCGAGTTGACGCGCACGCCCATCGGGCCCCACTCGAGTGCTAGCGTCTTCGTTATCATGTCGACGCCCGCCTTCGCTGCGCACACGTGTACCTGCATCTCCATCGCGACGAACGCCTGCGCCGCTGAAATGTTGATGATCGACGCACCAGGCCGATGGAGATGCTCGAACGCAGCGCGACACGTGTTGAATGTGCCGAGCAGGTCGATGTCTACAACGGACTTGAAGCCGTTTGCGGACATGCCGAGCGCCGGCGCCGGAAAATTTCCTGCTGCACCGCACACGACAATGTCGATCTGCCCGAATTTCTGACGAGCCGAAGCAATGGCGGCGGCAAGTGTGTCATAGTCACGAACGTCTGAGGGGAATCCTGCGGCACTTTCTCCAGTCGGGTCGATCTCTGCCGCGGCCGCGTCGAGCTTCTCCTTCGTTCGACCGACAAGCGCGACGCTCGCCCCATGCTCGGCGAATCGTTTTGCGATACTCAGGTTGATTCCACTGCCGCCGCCGGTGATCAGCGCGACCTTGCGATCCAGAATTCTCTCGCCAAATACGTTGCTCATTCCAGCTCCATGTCTGATGCGATATCTGTGTCTATTTATTTGCCTTTCGCGTGCGGCGGACCACGGGCATCGAGTTGTCTTCCGAGAACATTTCACGGGCTGCAGCTGCAGATGCTCTTTCGAGCACGCGGCGGTTGAGGGCGAGAACCACGCCATTCTCCGTTTGCGTGTCTTCGATCAGCTTTGCGCTTCGCATCAGCTGGACGTGGTGTGAGATCGTCGGCTTGGACACCCCGAACATGCGCGCCAGCTCGACAGACGTCATCGGCGTTCTGGCAATCGCTGCGGCGATTGCGTAGCGGGTGGTGTCGCCAAGGGCGCGAAAGATTGCACCCGGATCGATTGTCGAAGCGATCGCGGCTGGAAGTCCGGCGTCCAGAACCGGCAGGAAAAATCGAGTGCGCCCGCGCGCATCTGAATACGTCGCCCAGAGTCTGGCTGCGTTGAACGCTGATGGGATAAGGACGACTCCCGTTGCGGCTTTGACCGGGGTCGATGTGGCTCCCCGCACCGTCACCAGGGTATCGCCTTCGATACCGACTGGAAGTTTGTTCGCGCGAGCGAATGCGGCGAATGCCTTCGGATTGGTGTACCGTCTCAGCTCGCGAGCACTGTTCGACATCTCGCTTTCGAGCCTCTGCCATGTCTCGCCAAAGCCGTGAGTCCAGAATGCTTCGAGAACGTTGACTACCTCATCGCGATACGATGCCGGATTGCGCACGAGTTTCTCGAAGGCATCGGGTCCGGATTGCTGGCGTGCGAACGGGAACAGCCCAAGAAGTGAGAGCAGTTTTTCCTGCGATTTCGCTTCGGTCGCAACCGTTCTCGCCAACGTTGTTCTTCCGGACACGAGGTCGTCGACCAAACCGGGGGTCTTGAATACCCCGCCCAGCACGAACGTCTGGAACGTTCTCGAATCCATCGCCGTCAGCGCGTTGATCATTTCCGGAAACGTTACTGCCGGCGGTGACTCTCTTAGGGCATCGGCAATCAGCGGCCACATGAGCGGAGTCGGTGCAATACTGGCGAGACTCGTTCGAAGTCTTGCGGGCAGGCGCGTTTCCATGTCACGCCGCCAGTCGCGAAGGTGTTCACCCGCTCCGCTCTCCAGCGCCTGGAGAGCGTAGAAGATCTCGAATCTCGGGGTGACGACTACCTGAATTGTCGGAGCAGCCATGCGGTTAGATTATTCCCTAACCGGCCTGAAGGGAAGTGCATAGTTCGTTGGCCTACAATCGCATATAATGAACAATGACCGACAAGATCAGGAAATCAGACGAGGAGTGGCAGAAGGAGCTCACTCCTGACCAGTACAGAATCGCGCGCAAGAAAGGGACTGAACCAGCCTTTACCGGCAAGTACAACGCGACGAAAGAACCGGGGCTGTACACCTGCGCCTGCTGTGGCAATCCGTTGTTCGACTCGGATGACAAGTTCGACTCAGGGTCGGGTTGGCCGAGCTTCACGAAGCCGGTCGCCGACTCCAATGTCGGGACGGAGACCGACACCAGCCATTTCATGAAACGTGTTGAGGTCCTGTGCAGCCGGTGCGACGCCCATCTCGGACACGTGTTCGAAGACGGCCCCGCACCGACTGGCCTGCGTTACTGCATCAACTCGGCATCCCTCGAGAAAACCGGGAAGCCCTAACGGGCCCTGCGAACAGGTGCCGGCCTTGCCGGACGCGGGCCGACCCTGGCGATGGTCGGCCCGCTTTCGTTTCCGAGACGATCGACTGCCGAAATGACGACTTCGTCAGGCGGGGCTGCGGTGGTCGAGGGCGCAAACATGTACGTCTCCTGGATACCCGGGAGCAGGACCGTCGTCCAGTCCGGACCGTGTCGTGACCTGACGACCCATCGCCACACTTTCTCCTGACCCCCTGGCACGAAGTCGACGACCGTCGCGCGCGTCGCCGCATCGCGGCGCAAAGAAGCACGCGGTGCACGCGGTGGAATGCTGTCGAGCCACGGCGAGGGCGGAACGAGCGCCGGTCCCGCATACGGCCCTGCCAGCAATCGCTCGACGATGCTGTCGCGATTCTGCATGAACACTCGCGCGCTGAAGTGAACATTTCCAGTCGCACCGCTCTGAAGGCGCGTTATCGATATCTGATCGAGAATCTCCTGCGTCTTCCATGAATCGGCGCCTGTTCCGCCGACCCGGCTCGTAAAGTTGCCCGGCCACATGTTGCGGCCTTTCGTATTCTCAGATACCCACCAGCGTAGCAGTACCGGGTAGCTCACGTCCTGTCGCGCGATTGGCCAGTAGAGCTGCGGGGTGAAATAGTCGACCCATCCCTCGTTGAGCCATTTCTTCGAATCGGCGTAAAGCTCGGCGTATGCATCGAAGCCCACAATGCCGTCAGGTACTCCTTTCTTCCAGACACCGAATGGACTCACGCCGAATTTCACCCAGGGTTTCGTCGACTTGATCGATCGATAAACTTCCTGTACGAACCTGTCGACGTTGTTCCGCCTCCAGTCGTTGCGCTCGAGCTTGCCGCCCGACTTCACATACGCGCTCCATGTGACGCTGTCAGGAAAGTCGATGATCGCGTTCGCTGAGTCGCGCTCCTTGTACGGGTAGAAGTAGTCGTCGAAGTGAATGCCGTCGACGTCGTATCGCTTCACGACGTCAGCAATCACGCGAACCGAATGCTTCCTGACCGCACTGTCGCCCGGGTCGAGCCAGAGATGCCGGCCGTAGGATCGCACGAGTCCCGGCCTCGTATTACTCAGGTGATCTGCAGAGATAGCAGACTTCGCAGACGGGTGACGCGACCTGTACGGATTGAACCATGCATGCAGCTCGAGGCCGCGCTTATGAGCTTCTTCCACGGCAAACGCGAGCGGATCATACCAGGGCTCAGGCGGCCGCCCCATTTGACCCGCCAGGTATTCCGTCCACGGCTCGAGCGACGAAGAATAGATCGCATCGGTCGCCGGCCTGACCTGAAGCACGATCGCGTTCATGTTGAGCTTCACTGCCTTGTTCAGGATTGCCAGCAGTTCTGTCTGCTGCTCGAAGGCATTGAGCCCGGGCTTCGACGGCCAGTCGATGTTGGACACGGTGGCAATCCATATCGCGCGAAACTCGCGCGAAACCGGCGGGGCGTCCGTCTGCTGCGCAAACGCGGTGACTGCGCTCGACAAAAGCGCGGCGAGAATCAGGAGTGACTTCATCATTCCTCATGTTGAGGCGCCCGTGGGGAACGCCGTTGTCGCCCGGGATCAGTCGCTCGATGTCTTGACGGGCGACCTTTACCCGGCCAGAATTTTTACTTCCCCCCCAACCTGACCAATTCAAGGAGAAGAAGTATGAGAGGTAATATGCGCCTGCTTTCGATCGCTGCAGCGTTGGCCGTGGCCGCCTGCACGGCGAAGGATGCTTCGAACGAAACCGCGACCGTTGATTCCACAGCGGCCACGGCAAGCGCAACGGCCAACGAAGTTGTCATCAACGCATCCGAATACGCCTTCAATGCACCAAGTGAGATCCCCGCTGGGCTTACGAACCTCAGGATGGTCGTCGAAGGCAAGGAGCTTCATCACGTCACACTCATCAAGCTCGACAGCGGCAAGACATTCGACGACCTCATGGGCGCGATGAAGGCAATGAAGCCGGGCACACAGCCTCCCGGATGGATGATTCCTGCAGGCGGGCCGAACGCTGCAGCACCAGGTAGCTCATCGTCGTTGACAATGGTCATGCAACCCGGCAACTATGCGATCGTCTGCTTCATCCCCGATGCGAAAGGAGTTCCTCACGTCGCACTCGGCATGAGCCGCGCGCTCACCGTGACGCCGAACGCCAACGCCAACATGACTGAGCCGACGGCTGATATCACCGTGACGCTGGCCGACTACAAGTTCGATTTCTCACAGCCGCTCACTCCCGGCAAGCACACGCTGAAGCTCGTCACCGCGCCTGGCCAGCCGCATGAGTTCACATTCTTCAAGCTCTCGCCGGGAAAGACGGCGGCTGACATTCCGAAATACGTTGAGTCAGGCATGCAGGGCCCGCCGCCGGCTATGCCGCTGGGTGGAGTCTCTGGCGTGGCCGCTGGAATGGCATCGTTTTATACCGTCGATCTGGAACCGGGCGAATACGCGATCGTGTGCTTCCTCGAAGACGCGAAAGACGGCAAGCCACACTTCGTCCACGGAATGATTCAGCAGGTGAAGGTCGGCTGAGCTGTTCAGGGCCTGTTTGGGACGCGCCTGACGTGAAAGCGTCAGGCGCGTTTTTCTTTGCCCAGGACGTCATTTCACTACCTCTTGTACCACGATTGCTCCACCGTGCCTGAGGTGCGGCGATGATTTCGCCATTTCAACTGCATCGCGCTCCGACGCTGCACCGATGATAAAAAATCCGAGCAATGGCCCGTCATCCTTGCTGGCCGCGATGGGAGGACCGAGTCGCATTACTTCGCGGCCGAGTTCCTCGCCGGTGAACGATGTGCTTCCTCTCGCCACTGCTTCCAGCCAGTCGCCGTATTCCCGCCGTCGGCTCACGTCACCCTCCGGCGTGTCCGCACCATATAGAAGGAGAGCGTAGCGCGAAGCGCTCGACGCGATGGTCGTTCCATCGAAGAAGCTGCGGCCAATGAGAATGCCTGTAACCAGAAACGACGCGGCGGTCGCGAAAAGGACTATCGCCGAACCGAATCTGCGCGTGCTGCGTGTCTCGACAATCGAGCCGCTATCCATCAGCGATTTCCGAATCCTCGCATCGAGCGCTGGGGGAACGTCTATCGAGGGCATCTGGCTGCGGAGCGTGCCGCGAGAATCATCTTTCATCGTTTACCCTCGAGTGACCGGTCAGTTGATCTCGCATGCGCTGACGCGCCCTCGCGAGCTGGCTCTTTGAAGTTCCCGCTACGACGCCGAGCATGCCGCCGATTTCCTCATGAGAAAATCCTTCGACGTCGTGAAGTATGAGTACCTCGCGGAATCCGGGAGGCAGCGATGCGATGGCCACCTCCAGGTCGAGCGGGTCAATTCCGTGTGGCAGCGCCGGCATCCCGTTGAACTCTGGCTGGATGTCAGAGAGATAGAGATCGTTCCGCTCGCGCCGCCAGATTTCGCGGATGCAGTTGATGAGAATGCCCGTAGCCCACGTCCTGAACGATGACCTGCCCTCGAACTTTTCTATCCTGTCGATGCACCTGAGCCATGTGTCGTGGACTGCGTCGCCGGCCATGACCGGGTCACCGGTGATGCGGATCGCAATCGCGTAGAGCGACTGGTTGTGCGAGCGGTAGAGACGGTCGAACAGGCGCGCGTCCCGCGATGAGCGAAACTCGCTGATTACTTTGTTTTCATCCGACTCCGTCATTGCCCTCGCGCGGGAGCGACGTCAGCGAACGCCGGCATGATGATCATGAGGCTCGAGTCGGGGCCTCCAGCTTCAGAGACCATTCCAATGCTCATCTCCGGCCTCTCGTTGAATCCGAAGCTTTCAGGAGTGAGATATGGATAGTAGATCATGAGATGCGGCCTCCATTTGCCAACGTACTTGCCGTTGTCGTCATAGAGTACCTGTCGCGACGACATCATGTACGTCAGAACGGGACGAGCCGGAAGCCGGTATTTGCCCGCAAAGATCCCCTGCCCTATGTCTGCCGCTATCTCGCTTTCAGATTTTCCGGTGTGCCGCAGATAGTTTCTGCGAAGCTCCACCTGCATCACGCTGCGCGCTCCCTCTTCGTCGTAGCAGTGCGGCTCGACGCTGTGACGCCAGCTGCGATTGACCACGCACGTGAGTGTCCCGGTGCCGGCTTCTCCAACGGCGTATCCCGAATCGGTAAGGACCATGACCTTTGCGTTGGCCACCAGTGACGGCGGCGCTGCCGTTCGCGCAAGCGCGATTTCGTCAGCGAGCGGCAGCGTAACCCCGGATCCCGCTCGCTCTGTCGCTGGCGGGTTGACGCCAGACTGCGCGTTTGCATTGACACCAGTGAGCAGAATCACAGATAGAACTGCCAGTCTCATTTGTAACCCCTGGATAGTTGGACACCATGAGTGGCACAGGGGCGGCAGATGGTTGCATGGCTCGTTGCACGAAATGTGGCCCGCCGGCAATTTGTCACATGCGTATCCTCGTGCTCTTCGCACATCCTGCACTAGAGAAGTCGCGCGTTCATAAGCGGTTGCTTGCGGCTGTGGACGGTATCGCTGGCGTCACTGTTCACGACCTCTACGAATCCTTTCCCGATGGTGACATAGACATCGGTCATGAGCAGTCGCTACTGGAAGCGAATGACCTGATAATTCAACAGCACCCGTTCTACTGGTACAGCACGCCGCCGCTCCTCAAGCAGTGGCATGACCTGGTTCTCGAGCATGGATGGGCCTACGGTGCTGAAGGCCGGAAGCTCGATGGCAAATACATGCTGAGCGCGATATCTACTGGCGGTGGCCCGGACGCCTACCTTCGCGGTGGATATAATTACTTCACAATCCGCGAGCTGCTCGCGCCGATCGAGCAGACTGCGCGGCTTTGTCGCATGAACTACCTGGCGCCCTACGTGATCTACGGCACCCACCGGATGGACGAGCCTGCGATTGATGCCGCGGCTGCGGGGTACCGCAGGCTGGTGCAGGGCCTTGCTGGTGATCGCATCGACCTTGGAGCAGCGGCGAAGGCGGAATCACTGAACGACGTCGTCGGATGAGTTTCCTCGAGCAGGCTTTCATTTATCTGGCCGCTGCTGTCGTCATGGTTCCCGTCGCCAAGCGACTTGGACTTGGATCCGTAATCGGCTACCTGATTGCCGGTATCGTCATCGGACCTTTTGGCCTTGGCTTCATCGGGGGCACGGCTGAAGTCGGGGGCGACGACATCATGCACGTCGCGGAGTTCGGCGTCGTGATGATGCTCTTCGTCGTCGGGCTCGAGCTCGAGCCAGAGCGTCTGTGGCGGTTGAGAAGCCCGATCCTTGGGATGGGCGGTGCCCAGGTTGTTGGTACCGCGTTGCTTGTAACCGCGACCGTGGCGGCTCTGGGCATCGACTGGAGGGCAGCGACAGTGATCGGCATGGCGCTGTCGATGTCGTCTACAGCGATAGTGCTGCAGTCGCTCAGCGAGCGCAGTCTGCTGCGTACTTCCGGAGGACAGTCAGCGTTCTCCGTCCTGTTGTTCCAGGACATCGCCGTCATCCCGATGCTTGCGATCATCCCGCTTCTTGCCACTCACGGAGCGCCTGGTTCGTCGGATTCGAGTCATGCCACTAGCTGGGTTGCGGGCATGCCTGGCTGGGCGCAGACACTCGCGGTCATCGGTGCGGTTGCCGCCGTTGGCATCGGCGGGAGATTCGTGGTGCGTCCTGCGTTTCGCGCGATTGCGCGTACGCGCCTGCGCGAGTTGTTCACAGCGGCTGCACTTCTTCTTGTCGTCGGGACTGCGCTCCTCATGACTCGCGTTGGGCTTTCGCCAGCACTCGGGACGTTTCTGGCTGGCGTCGTTCTGGCGACGAGCGAGTTCAGGCACGAGTTACAGGGCGATATCGAGCCGTTCAAGGGATTGCTGCTCGGGCTCTTCTTCATCGCCGTCGGATCGACGATCGATTTCGCGTATCTGGCGAGTCACCCATTGCTCATTGCCGGACTCGTGCTTGGCATAATCGCGTTGAAGGCAATTGTGTTGTTCGCGATTGGCTACGCCTTTCGGCTTTCGCGCGATCAGCGAATGCTGTTTACCGTGGCACTGCCGCAGGTTGGAGAGTTCGCGTTCGTACTGCTCGCGTTTGCTGCACAGGCGGGTGTGATTGGAGGCGATGTATCCCGCCCGCTGATCGCGACTGTAGCACTCACGATGGCACTTGCACCTCTCCTGTTTGTCCTGAATGAGCGCGTGCTACAGCCGTGGTTGGGCCAGTGCGCGGAAACTGGTCCCCATCGACCGTCAGATGCACAGGACGATGGCAGCCCGGTACTGATCGCCGGCTTTGGAAGTTTTGGTTCTACCGTTGGAAGATTTCTTCGCGCGAGCGGGATACGAACCACCGTACTCGATGTCGACAGCGATAGGGTCGACGCGCTTCGCTCGATGGGAATGGAAGTTTACTACGGTGATGCAACCCGCCTCGAGCTGCTCCACACAGCAGGGGCAGAGCGTGCGAGGGTTCTTGTTCTTGCACTCGATTCACCCGAGCGCACGCTCGAGCTGGTTCGTTTGGCGAGAGAACATTTTCCTCATCTCGTGATAATGGCACGTGCATTCGAATGGGATGATTCCCATGAACTACTCGACGTTGGCGTGACACATGTATATCGCGAAGCGCTTGATGCATCCGTCCGGATGGGCTCAGACGTGCTCGGAGTTCTTGGGTTCCGCGCCCATCAGGCCCACCGCGCTGGCCAGAAGTTCCGAAAGCATGACGAGGAAAGCATCCGTGCGCTGACAGCACGGCGGGGAGATCGTCGCGAATACGTCGGTGCAGTCAGGCGACGAATGGCAGCGCTCGAGGAGCTGATGCAAATCGATAGCGCATCCCGCAATCTCGATGCTGACTCAGGATGGGATTCCCAAACGCTGCGCGAGGAGATCCGTCGGCGCCCGACGCTGGGGTAGGGTGGCTGAAACCGGAGGTTCAGTCGATCGGGCGCACGTTGGACTTCCAGTGACTGCGCGCGTATTGCGTTGGCGGAACTCCAACGACTCGCTTGAAGCGCCTTGTCAGGTGACTTTGATCGCAAAACCCGGTCTCGTATGCCACGCGCGCTGTCGGTACACCAGCACGGAGTAGATCGCGCGCCCGGTCGATACGGATCTGCTCCAGATACATATACGGAGGCAACCCAAGAAAGCGCCGGAAGACGCGAATCAGCTGAAACGCGCTTAGCCCGGACACTCTTGCGAGCGTTTCGAGTGTGACGGTCTCGGAGAAATGCGCGTGCAGGTATTCCTGCGCGCGGAACACTGCGGCAGGAAGTTTCCCCGCAGCGGACTCGTCAGCAGGAACGGCATGCATGCGAATCAGGTCGGCAATTGCCGAGCGCATGTCGGCTCTGGCGTTTTCACCATTTCCCGAGAGCTCCAGCTGACGGTGAACTGCAAGCAGCCGACTGGCGAGTCCAGCGTTCTCGTAAAAACAGCTGAGAAAACGCGGCAATGGGTCGCTGGTACCCGACGCTTCTGCGACGATTTGAACTGGCACGTAAAGCATGCGGTAGCGCCACCCTACTTCGTCGTCGGGGACGCCGGTGTGAACTGTTCCGGGCTCGATGACGATTACACCATTTGGGCGAATCGTTTGAATACTGCCGCGATACAGAACCCGGCTGCGGCCGGCCTCGTGCACGCCGATGGCATATGTATCGTGCATGTGAGGCGGAAATACATGACGATGATATGAAGCTCGCAGAATCTCGAACCGTTCTACGTCGTCAATTACCGAAATCGCAGCCTGTTCGCTCGCCCCCTGCATTTGCCGCCTCCGGTGGTCATCGAATGGGTGTTCATTGACGATAACCGGTCGGTCATCCGGGCATTGTACGCCTTCTGTAAAGCGATGGCTGTCGCCTCGCTGAGCGTGCAACACGGGAGCAGGCCTGGCGGGAAAAGACGGCCGCTTTCTGGGACAGAATGTAAAAAGAGGCGCCGGTCGGAATCGAACCGACGAATAGCAGATTTGCAGTCTGCCGCCTTACCACTTGGCCACGGCGCCGAACACCGCAAGTTATCGCCCCCACCCTGCGACCTACAAGCGCAGCTTTTCGGTAGCACTCAGGTTCGGGGGTCGAACTGAGTATTAGATTCGACGCATGCCCGATGCGCTACGCGTAACTAAAGCCACCGAAGCTGACCTCCCCCTGATCCTCAAATTTGTCCAGGATCTCGCCGACTACGAGCGACTGCGCGACCAGTGCGTTGCGACTGAAGAGAAACTGCGAGGCTCACTGTTTGGCGCACATCCTTACGCAGAAGTCCTGATCGCACGACTCGACGACGAGCCAGTCGGATTTGCTGTGTACTTCCACAGCTACTCGACGTTTCTCGCAAACCACGGTCTCTACCTCGAGGACCTGTTCGTGATTCCGGAAGCGCGAGGCAAAGGCATCGGGTACGCCCTGCTCGCCGAGCTCGCCGGCATTGCTGTCGAACGCGGCTGTGAGCGACTCGAGTGGGCAGTGCTCGACTGGAACGACCTCGCGATCGACTTCTACAAACGGATCGGCGCGGTAGAGAAAGACGAATGGACGACGTTCCGGCTGTCAGGCGAAGCCCTCCACTCAATGGCCGCGAAATAGCGCTATCCCTGCCGCGCAGGGCTAGAATTACCCAATGAGTGAACCCGAAAAATCAGGAAAGCCAAAGCGGGAATACGGATTCAGCGCATTCAAGGGTCGCAGGCTCGCGCCACTCGTGGGACCCTGGGTGAGTTCTGCAATCTTTGCAGCGCTCGTCTATTACGCAGAGCGCACCATGCCGGCCCTGCACGATGTTGCGGGCATCATCTACTGGCTGCTCCTCGCCATTGTTGCAATCGCAACCATGCGCTGGCTCCGCGTAAGAGGGAGAGATCGGCGCGACAATGATCGACGCCAGTCACGCTGATACACGCAGGTGAAAAGCTGACTGTCCCATAATTCAAACGGACGCCCACCACACTCCACTACGTCGAAACCGCGTTTCACTAGAACTCGATGCCTTCGTCAACAGATCGCGCGGGCTCCGGCGAGTCGACCTTGGCGCGCAACATCTCGGCGATTCGCTCACAGCCCGGCTCGTTTTCCAACAGAAGCTGCGTCAGCTCATCGACCCTGTCCCGCAACAGGCTATCGGTCGCACGCGAGAGCGCTGCGGCACGTCTCGTCACCTCGTCGACCATCGCGCGCACGCTCGCTTCATCGTCTGTCTCCGTCAGCAGCTGCATCAGTGCAACTGACGGTGATACGGTCCCGGAAAGGTACCGCTCGAGAATGTCCTGGTGCGCCGACGTTCCGATTCCGGCAACAAGCCGACGGACCGGGGCGTCTTCATCATCCATGGGAATCAAGCGGATCCGGCAACAACCATGGGGCCGGTTGGTGAGGTCACCCCGCCTTCCGGTTCCTCCGTTACGGCAATGGACCGAAGTGCATCCCGCTGGAGATCATGCTTCATGTGAACGACCGCGTTTCCGCTATTGTCCGGCGAGAAAATACCCGCCGATATGTGCGCGTTGTCAGTGACCAGCCACACCTGGTATATCATCCCTTCGCGCGGCTGCCTCAGACCATATGCCAACATCACCCAGTCGCTGGACGCACGATTCCACATCATGCTGCCGAGGGGACGCCGGGTCGTTCGATTGGTAAGCGGCACAACCGTTACATCGGGACCGGAAATAGCAGTGACGATTGCCTCTTTCCGCTGCAACATTGCCTGAAGGCTGTCAGCCACTGGCGCAAGCGTATCGGTCGCGGCAAGCCTGGATGCCACTTCCCGTTTGTCTGCAGAGACCCGCCCGAGCTGAACTGCAGTCGCAATGAAAGCGACGGTCGCTGCGACCGCATACCAGTTGAGCGCCTTCGATGGAACGTTGATCGGTGCAAGCACCGGCTCGGATGTTTGAGCGGGAGTAACGCGTTTGGTCTCTCCCGTGATTGCCCGTTGAGCAGAGGGTGTTGTCATGTGGCCAAGCCCGGTGAGACTGGCCACGCCACGCATCAGGTCCGGACGCCCCGTAACCGGCGCCGACCGGGTCTCACGCTCGGCCCTGGCGCGCATGACGAGACGTGATCGGATTCCCGCGCTCCGCCCGCGGTTCATTCTCGCTGGCGCTACCAGATGTCCGAGCGTGGCGACCGTTTCTTCCATCGCGGCGAGCTCCGTTCCGCATTCGGGGCATGCCGAGGCATGCGCGCGTACTGCATCACGCATATCGGCCCCGGCAGTATCCAGCGCTACGGCCTCGAGCTCCGCAAACGCCTCATCATGGCCGAGGTCAGTCATCAGGGCGCTCGACGTTGAGTCGAAATCGGATCTCTCAACTTCTGCATCGCAAGACGAACTCTCGTCTTTACTGTCCCGATAGGCAAACCAGCCACTTCAGCTATATCCGCCTGGCTCATCCCGTCGAGGTAGCTCATGTCTAGCACCTCGCGTTGTTCTTCCGGGAGTCCGCGCAGCGCAACGCGCACACCTTCGTAAAGCTCCCCCACTTCCGTTTCCTGGTTCGCAGTCGATTCTGCGTCAGCGAAAGTGATCCCGCGCGCACCTGCATGATCCCGGTGCCTTTTGCGTGCGCGCAGCCTGTCGAGCGTTCTCCTGCGTCCCATGGTCAGGAGCCACGTCGAAACCGCCCCTCCAGACGGCTCATACGAATCCGCGTTCTGCCATGCCTGCCAGAAGGTTTCTTCCACCACGTCTTCTGCTTCGTCGGGGTCCCGCAGAAGATTTACGACGAGCGAATAGAGCGCGTGGCTCCACTGGTCGTAGAGCGCACCCAGTGCCGCTTCATCGGCATCGCCGATGCGGCGAAGAAGCTCGACGTCGTCGGCGTTCGACCTCGCTTCTGAATACAGGAGATCCCTGTCGGGTGGAATCATCTGATCGGCTTGGGAAAACCACAAAACAAATCCTTCCGGGCGCCTCGACTGGCAGCCGAAAGGATTTGTTGTTCCGAGGCCGGATTATCAATACCGAAGCCGTGAAGCTTCTGTAACAATGCCCCTGCGCTTTCAGTACTTCGCGAGGTAGTTATCCAGCTCCCACTGAGAAACTTGCGTGATGTACTCTTCCCATTCCTGCCGTTTTGCGGTCAGGAAGTTGTTGGTGATGTGTTCGCCGAGAGCTTCCTTGATGACCGTATCCTTCTCGAGTTCGTTGCAGGCCTCCTCGAGGTTGTGCGGAAGGTCGTCAATTCTCAGGCGCCGCTTCTCTCGATGGGACATCTCCCAGATATTCGTGTTGACCGGTTCGCGCGCATCTGCCTTGGTCGTGATGCCGTCGAGCCCTGCTGCCAGCTGCACTGCGAGAGCGAGGTACGGGTTGGCTGCGGGATCAGGAATTCTGAGCTCGCAACGGGTACCAAGGCCGCGACGATCCGGGATGCGGATCATCGGCGTACGGTTGCGCATCGACCACGCGACGTTCACCGGCGCTTCGTATCCCGGCACCAGTCGCTTGTAGGAGTTGACGAGCGGGTTTGTTATCGCGCAGAAGCCGCGCGCGTGGTTGAGAAGTCCGCCGATGTAATGCAGCGCTGTCTGTGAGAGCTCCCACTTCGCCTTCGGATCCCAAAAAGCGTTGTCCTTGCCGCGGAACAGCGACTGGTGTGTGTGCATACCGCTTCCGTTCTGCCCGAATACCGGCTTCGGCATGAACGAGGCCATGAGACCAAACTGCTGGGCAACGTGACGAACGATGAAGCGAAACGTTGCGATGTTGTCGGCAGTCTTCAGCGCATCCGCATAGCGGAAATCGATCTCGTGCTGCCCGTGCGCCACTTCATGGTGGGCGGCCTCGACCTCAAAGCCCATCTGCTCGAGCACGTCGACGATCGCGCGCCGTGCGTCTTCGCCGAGATCTACGGGCGCGAGATCGAAGTAGGCGCCGACATCGTGCGTTTTCGTGGTCGCCTCGCCATCAGGGCCCGGCTTGAACATGAAGAATTCGGCTTCCATACCGGCGTTCATCGTCGAGTAGCCGAGCTTGCGCGCGTTTTCGAGCTGCCGCTTGAGGACACGGCGTGGATCGCCGCTGAACGGAGCACCGTCGGGAGTATTGATGTCGCAGATCAGGCGAGCTACGCGGCTCTCCGGATCGCCCCACGGAAATATCTGGAACGTGTCGAAATCCGGCTCGAGAAGCATGTCGGACTCTTCGATCCGCACGAAGCCTTCGATCGATGACCCATCGAACATGATGTCGCCATCGAGCGCCTTCTCGAATTGGGACCGGGGGATCTCCACGTTCTTGTTGACGCCAAGAATGTCGGTGAACTGGAGACGCAGGAACCTGACATTTCCTTTCGTGGCGAGGGCGAGAATTTCCTTCTTCGTTGCTCCGGCAGTATCTGTCTTTACGACTTTTGGTTTGGGCGGCACGTTACCTCTTGTCGGCGGCGATTTGGGTGGCGGGAGGGAAGGTGCGAAGCTACTGGCTCTTCGGAGTGCTGTCAATAAAAGCGTGCACAAGTTGCACGATATGAGCCGGAAAGTCGGAGAAGCGGCAGCTGTTTCTGAAAAATGTCGCTATTCGCATGCATATCCTGCAAAAATATGGCGAAACTATTTCCTGGTCCGTCGTGCTCCCTCGAGCACCTGCTCGAGACTCTCCTCATACGCATCGACCATCTTCCCGACACCAAAATGCGTAAGCACCCGCGTTTTTCCCGCAGCCCCCATCTTAGCGCGGAGATCCGGATCTTTCGCGAGCCTGATGATGGCAACTGCAAGAGCGGAAGGGTCCGCCGGCTTCACCAGTATCCCATCGACTTCGTCCCGGACAATCTCCGGCAGACTGCTGGCCTTGCCCGCAACCACGGGCAACCCTGCAAGCATCGACTCGGCTGCGACAAACCCGAAGCCTTCCCAGTGCGACGGCACCGCAGATATGTGGATCGCGCGAAGAACCGGTGGTACGTCCTTTCTGTAACCCAGCCAGTGGATGCGCGGAGCGTCGCCAGCGATTCGCCGCGCATCCGCCTCGCCTGGCCCCTTGCCTGCGATTACCAGGTGGAACCTCTCACTTGCCGCCGCCACGGCAGGCCACGCTCTCAACAGGTCCAGAAGACCTTTGCGCTTGTCCAGGCGTCCAATGAAACCGGTGACGATTGCATCCGCCGGCAGGCCAAGGTCCGCGCGCGTGGCGTCGTCGATCCCTGAGGAGTCGATGCCATTATATACGACTCTGACATCCTCGGCTTTTATCCACGGCGCAGACTCGAGAAGGGTTGCCCTTGTTGACTGGGAATTAGCGATATGGAGCGCCGGCAGCGCGCCGAACAGTGCACGGTCATATATCCAGCCGGTTAGAGGACGGTCGTTCGCATGCCTTACGACTGACGGTATTCCCATTGACGATGCGGCCGGGACGGTGAGCCTCACATCCTTTTTCATGAGCGCGAGAACGACCTGACAGCGATGGCGGACAAGCGCCCGCCTCGCCCTGAACATCGTTCCGGGATGCAGATCCATTCCCCTGAGAATGGGCTCGAATGGGGCTATGCTGCTCATCCGCTCCTCGAGCATGCTTCCAGGTGCGCCAAACACAATGACGTCGTGCCCGCGGGCACTGAGTCCTCGGGCCAGCATCTCAGTAAAGACATGCACCCCGCCCCACTTCACCGATGCATTGCTGAGGACAACCCTCACCGAGGTGCCATCGCGTTAGAAGTTGCGTCACTTGTCACGAAGACAATTTCGCCCTGATTGCGGGCACGTGAGTAGCGCGATCACAATCGACTAGTTTGTACGCCATGCCCGATCCATTAAATCCGGAAGTAATGTGCCCGGCCTGCTCTACGCCGGGTACAGGCCGCTTCTGCGCCAGCTGCGGTGCATCCCTCAACGCCGCAGACTGTGCGAGCTGCAGGAAGACCCTCGCCGCCGGGGCCAAGTTCTGCCATGCGTGTGGCCACCCTGTCGGGAACGCCACAAGGCCGGCGGGGCGAGAATCGGCCGCGGCAGCCACCGGTGGATTACCCTCGCTTACATGGGCCGTCATGGGAGTCGCCGCTATCGCATTGATCGCCCTCATTGCATACAACAGCGCGCGGACGAATCCGGCGAACTCAGCGGCCGTACAGCAGATGCCGCTCGAAGCACAGGCCGGCGGAGGCGTCGCTCCAGGCGCTGTCGTCCGCGGGCCCGATATCTCGGAGCTGTCAACCCAGGAACAGGCAGACCGCCTGTTCAACCGGGTGATGCTGCTCGCCAATCAAGGTAAGACAGACAGCGTCATGTTCTTTGCCCCGATGGCAATCAGTGCATACCAGATGCTGAGCCCGCTCAACGCGGACCAGCGTTACGATATGGGAAGAGTCGCCGAAGTCGCAGGGGTTCTTCCAATGGCGAAGGCTCAGGCTGACAGCATTCTCGCCCTGAACCCTACACATCTTCTCGGCCTGGCGCTTGGCGCGAGAGTCGCATCGCTCGAAAAGAATAGGGCGGCTCTGAGGTCGTTCGAGAATCGCATCATTTCGTCATATGAAACAGAAATGGCAAAGCGTTTGCCTGAGTATGAGCGACACTCGGCCGACATCACGAGCGCCCTTGCGGAAGCCCGGCGCTCGGCCAGCGGAACACAGTAAGGCGCTCGGGCTTGACTCACGTGACGCAAACTAGTATTCGCAGGTAACTCAGCAGCCGCAGTAATGGTGTATGGGGCAGGGCACGCGAAGTGCAGCGTGCCCCGCCAAATGACGGCGCTGCACCACAAGAACGCTGTAACAGCGAGGGGGGATTGGGTATGCCAGGCCGGGATGAGACAAAAGAGACGTACAGATTCGCAGATGACGACGACTCCGATGATCTCGGCGGGGGGTTCGGCCGCGGAAAGCGGTCGTACGACGAGGACGAGGACGAAGAGAACGGAGGCTGGGCGATAAACGAAGACCACAGCGACCGACTCTGGGATAGCGCCGACGACATGGATGACGACGACGACGAGGAGACCGCTACCACGGACTCAGACGACGCCGAGGAAGAGGAAGAAGAAGAGGACATCTTTGGGGGCGGAGCTCCGCGCGGACGTCGCGGCCGGCCGAAGGGATCGACGAACGCGAACCGCGAGAAGGCGCTGATCGCCAGCACCTCGCCACGCACTCCCGTAGCCGACACGTCTGACGATGACGCACTTCTCTTCGACGCCGATGACGATTCGATGGACGACGAGGAGCCGGCGAGTACGCCGACCGGCAAGAAGGGCGCACCGAAGAAGTCAGGCGATGAAAAGCCTGCGGCGAAGGCAGTACGGTCCGCAGGCCGGCCAGCGCCAAAGGCCGCCGCGAAAAAGGCACCGACTAAGGCACCGACTAAGGCACCGACTAAGGCACCGGCGAAAGCGGTGGTGAAGAAGTCCTCTGCGGCACCGAAGAAGGCTCCGGTGAAGAAGGTAGGAAAGGGGGCTGCGAAAAAGTCGTCGAAGCCGGCGGCGAAAAAAGGCGCAGCAAAGAAGCCGGCAGCAAAGAAGACCGCTTCCAAGGGGAAGAGTTCTTCAGGCAATCGCGGCACGAAGAAAAGCGGTGCAAAAAAAGGTGCTTCGAAGCCTGCTCGCAGGCACTAGACCGCAAGGTCGATTGGGATAATGGAAGAAAACGATAACCGCTGGAGAAAAATACTTCTCTCCGGCGGCGCTCTGGTTGGCGCCGCTGCCGCCTACAATGCCTTTGCCAGAAAGGACGTAGACAAGCTCAGCAACCTCATCGGCGGGGAGGAAGGCGGCTTCGAGTGGAGGGGCCGCCGCATCGCGTTCACGCGGCGTGGAAGCGGGCCCCCGATCCTTCTCGTTCACGGAATTCATGCGGCCGCGTGGTCATATGAGTGGCACGACAACGTCGAGTACCTGGCGAAGGACAACACCGTCTACACAATCGACCTGCTTGGCTTCGGCAGGTCAGACCGTCCCGCTATTCGATACTCCGCCCGCCTGTACATATCACTGATTTCGGATTTCGCCCATCAGGTTATCGGTGAGCCGTGCGTTCTCGTGGCGACCTCTCTCGCCGGCGCATATGCAATTGTGCTTGGTGCCCGGGATCCGGAGCGATTCCCTGCACTGGCGTTGATTGCCCCGACAGGACTCGTGAGACTCAATAAACCGGGTGGCGTGACCAACGAAGCGGGCAGGCTTGCTGTGGAAGCCCCCGTGATCGGAACAGCTATGTTCAATGCGCTCGTGTCGAAGCGGAGCCTGCGCTACTATCTCGAAAAAACCTATTCCGACGACACGATTGTCACCGATGACCTGATCGATATCTATTACTGGTCATCACACCAACAGGGCGCGCGACACGCGCCGGCTGCGTTCCTGTCGGGACAACTCAACATCGATGTGCGCCATGCGTTACGACGTCTCACCCAACCTGCTCTGCTGATTTGGGGAGAGGAAGGTTCGGCTGCCCCGATCGAAGAGTACCGGGGCTTTCGTGCAATAAAGCCCGACCTTGAGCTGGCTGTCATGACACCTGCCGGCGACCTGCCGCATGACGAGCGGCCCGATGACTTTAATGTTATCCTATCAACATGGCTGAATCGCCTGTCGCTCTCCTCCGCGCACACTCCCGTCACGCTCCCTGGAATGCCCGAGGTCTCGCCGCCCACGTCACTGCCCTAGTCGACGCTGCAGGGATGCGTCCGACAAACGCGTCAGCGCGGGCGGCTCCGTCCGCGCGATCTGTCAGGTTCTACGTGGCAAACGGCCTCATGGATCGGCCCGAAGGCACCGGCACTGCCGCCACCTACAACTATCGGCACCTGCTTCAGCTTCTCGGGATCAAGATCCGCCAGCGCGAAGGCCAGGGCCTCGAGAAGATCAAGGAAGAGATGAAGGACATGACGGGTGATGCGCTCGAGCGTCGCATCGCAACGTCACTCGCACCCGCGCTTCTCTCCGGCGCCGACACCACTGCAACACGCGAAGACGGAAACACCTACAGCTGGAAGCGTGCTCCCGTCGCTGACGGCATCGAGCTTCACATTCGCGAGGATAGTCCGGCCGCGCGCGAGGAAGCCGTCCTCGCCATGCGCGAAGCAGTGCGTGCCGCGCTCGGCAGGTCAGACATCAGGTAACATCAGGCAGCGTGCCATTCATCTCACAGGATGCGACGCAACTTCTGGGCTCCCCACTCGAGAACTTTGTAGTGCCACGGCCGCTGCCTGAAAGTTTCGAGCTTGATCTCTTCCGAGTACTTCAGGTCCTCCAGGAAGATCTGGTCCATCTGGCTTCCAACACCGGCATCGAGCGCAACTATCTGCGCTTCGTTGTTGAAAGCAATCGACCTGTTGTCGAAGTTCATCGAGCCGACCACGCTGAATAGTCCGTCCACGACGATTGTCTTCGCGTGCATCATTGCCGGCTTGTACTCGTAAATCTTCACGCCTCCTTCAAGCAGCCTTTCGTACAAGGCCCTGCCGGCGTGCCAGGTCGTCTTTACGTCCGTCTCGTTGCTGACAGTGAGGATTCGCACGTCGACGCCTCGCTTCGCTGCTTGAATGAGAAGCTCGCAGAAGTCGACATTGGGTACGAAATACGAATTCGAGATGTACAAAGTCTTTCTCGCACCGGCGATACTGAGTGCTATGAATCGTTCGGCCGGTGTGCTTCCGATCGTCGGCAGGCTGTGCATGAGCCCGGCGTGAACGCTTCCTTCAGTCTCGAACGCGATCGGCGGGAAGAAAACATCTCCTGTCAGAAGCTCGCCGGTTGTCTCGGCCCAGCCAGCCGCAAACGCGGCCTGAAGTGCGGCAACGGTCGGCCCCTGGAATCGCACGTTCGTCTCACGCCACTGCTCCTTGTGTCGTCCATCGCCAAGCCAGTAATCGGCGAGACCAAAGCCGCCGGTGTATCCGACGCGCCCGTCGACGACGACAACACGCACGTGCGAACGCTGAGTTGCCTTGTGAAGCGAGTACCAGCGGACTTTTCGCAGCCAGGCGATCTCGACGCCGGCATCCTCCAGCCCTTTCACCCACTCGTCAGTCAGCGTCCCTGACCCGAACGCGTCGAACAACACGAGTACACGCACTCCCGCGCGAGCCCTCTCCGTGAGGTATTTGGCCATCGTGTCAGCAACGACACCGGGCTGCGAGTAGTACAACTGCACTGTCAGGGTTTTCTGTGCCGACTGAATGTCCTGCCAGAGCCGGGGATAGGTGCCTTCACCATTGAGAAGGATCTCTATTTTGTTTCCGGGCTCGATGTGCGTCCCCGTGAACAGCTCGATCGAGCGAGGGAAAAGTGGGTCGCTGATCTGCGGCGGGCCGCCCTTATCGCCCTCGGTGATGACAGTGCGAACCGTGGCACCACGCGTCATGGAAAGGATGCCCACGAGCATGAACATCACCACGATGAGTATCGCTAAAGTGATCAGGCTGTATTTCAGGATTCCCATCGATTTTCCCTGCCTCTGGTTGAGCGTTTCATCCGTTTGGCGAGACTAGAAGCAAATGCCGCTCCTTGCCGCCCCATTCCACTTGGGGCAGTTTCACCCCACATGCCCTCGGCAGCCCGCAGACGCTCGGCCAACCGCGCCATACATCTCGACCGGTCGCTGGAAGCGCTTCCCGTCTTCCGGCTGAGCGACTCCGCCGACGAGTCGGCAATAACATACTCTCCCGCGAGCGGTGGACGCTGGCGCGTGCTGCCGCTTCCGGGTGACAGGGTCCCTGGCACGTTCGATCAGGATGTGTACGTCGAGATACTGCACCGTTACTCCGAAGCCGGGTTCCCCGATGATGGGACCGTCTCGTTTACCCTTCACGCCTTCCTGCGGTCGATTGGACGGCGGGTCGACGGACGGACCTACGAGCAACTGCGGTCAGCACTCAATCGCCTCGAGAGGACGATTCTGGAATCGAGTACCGTGTATGTCGCCGCACGACGCGAAAGCCCGGCCGAAAACCGGTTCACGATTCTCAGCTCCGTGGCAATCGAGCGAAGACGGCAGGCCGACAGAGAGCAATTCACGCTCTTCCCGGTTCTTACCGCGTCGGAACCCGGCGATGCGCACGTCGTGATCTCACCGCTCATTCGCGAAAACATTGCGGCAGGACATACCGTCATGTTGTCCTCACAGCTATATCAGTCGCTCACTAATCCCGTCGCCCGCAGACTTTACAGGCTCCTCGAAGTGGCGCGTGAAATGGGCACCGTTACGTGGCGTGTATCTCTCGAGGACCTGGCCCAGCAGCTTCCTCTCGCCCAACGCTATCCATCACACCTGCAGCGAGTGCTTCAACCGGCACACGAGATGCTGGTAGGGGCGGGTGTGGTCCGCAGCGCTTCATTCCGGCAAGTCAGCCGGGAATGGCTTGTGGATTATGTTCTGGCAAGCCGAAACGTCTGAGGCTCTGGATGTGTCCAACCTCTGCCGCCTGAAGGAACTCTCACTGCTTCAGGACGTATTCACTACCTTAAGGTACAGGCCTCCCTTTTCTCGCAGATGCGCATGCCAAATCGCAAGCTTCTAATCGCCGCAATAATCGCTGCCCCCCTTATGGCGGGCGGATTTGTCGTTCAGGATCGCTCAGCGACCGAAGGGGCTCGCCTCCTCGATCAGGTGCTGACGATCGTGTCGGGACGCTTTGTCGACAGTGTCGACGCAGCTGCACTCTATGAGAAGGCCGCCCGCGGGCTGGTACACGAGCTGAACGATCCATACTCGGTTCTGCTTTCTCCCAAGGAGCTCGCAAGCTTTACCGCGCAGACAGGCGGAAAGTATGGCGGCGTTGGCATGGAGATCGGAGAAGTACAGGGTTTCGTGACGGTTCAGCGCGTTTTCCCACATACTCCGGCCGAGCAGGCTGGGGTGATCGAAGGCGATCGTATCGTACATATCGACACGGCGGACACTCGCGGCTGGTCGACGGCGCAGGTATCTGACGTTCTGAAGGGACGCCCGGGCACCAAGGTATCTGTAAAGTTCCTCCGCACCGGTGTTGCGGAGCCGATTCCAATCACGTTCACGCGCGCCAACGTCCGCATACCTGCCGTCCCGTACGCGATCATGCTCGACGGAAAGGTCGGCTACATACCGCTGCAACAGTTCAACGAGACCGCGACCGATGAGCTCGAGGAAGCGATCAGCCGTCTCTCCCGCGAGGGCGCGACAGGCCTCATCCTCGACCTCAGAGGAAACGGTGGCGGGTATCTCGAACAGTCGGCAACCGTCGCGAACCTGTTCCTGAAAAAGGGTATGGAGGTTTCCAGCGTTCGCGGACGTGCGGGATTCCAGGAAACCCTGTACGCGACAGATAACCCCGTCGCACCGGAGATTCCGCTCGTCGTTCTCACGGATGGCCGCAGTGCATCTGCATCCGAGATCGTTGCGGGCGCGCTTCAGGATCACGACCGGGCAGTGATCGTCGGCACGACTTCGTTCGGTAAGGGTCTCGTGCAGACTGTATATCCACTCGACGGCGGTTACGCGCTGAAGATGACGACGGCCAAATGGTACACGCCGAGCGGCCGGTCGATTCAGAAGGATCGCAAGCTGCTTCCTGACGGATCATTTGTCGAAGTGCTGCCGGATTCGATGGAGACAGATTCGGTTCGGAAGTCACGCCCCAAGTTCAAGTCAGACGCAGGCAGAGTCGTTTACGGCGGAGGTGCAGTCACCCCTGACGTAATTGTTCAGCCGGATACTCTTTCTGCAGCGGAGCAGAAGCTGCTGACCGCACTTGCCCCGAAGGCGCAGATTGTCCGCTCAACCCTGATCGATTACGCCGTGGAGCAGAAAGCAAAGGTCAGCCCGGGCTTCGCCGTGTCCAAGGCATGGAGAGACGAGTTCTACAATCGTCTCGTTGCCAAGGGAGTAAAGGTCGACAAGGCGCAGTTCGACGCCGGTGGATCGGAGATCGACCGCCTGCTCGGCTCGAGCATCGCGCGCATCGCTTTCGGCGATTCGACCGCGAAGCGTCGCGACGTCGCCGAAGATGCCCAGCTTCGCCGGTCACTGGAACTTCTGAAGCGCGGAAGGACTCAGAAAGACCTGTTCGCGGTTGCAGGGACACCCCTCCTTGCAGCCCGCTAAAGCTGCGGACTGCGGATAAGAAACTGAGCTGATGGCGGACTGCGGACGTCTTTCGGACCGCGGACCGAGGACAACCACAGTCCGATAGCTCAGTCGCAGTTTGAAATGGTCTTATATTCCCCGTGAGAACACACTTACTGGAGCTCTCATGGGTGGTCTGATATTTCTCGGCGTAGCCGCGGCTCTCGCCGTGCTTCTGGCCGTCAAGTCCTTCAAGATCGTCGGTCAGGCCGAGGTCATGGTCATCGAGCGGCTTGGCAGGTTTCACAGGGTCGCGCGGTCGGGGCTGAATATCCTCCTTCCGTTTATCGAAGCGCCGCGCACGATTGACGTCCGCTACTTCGACAGCGATGTCACCGGCATTAAGCGGGTTACCTCAGGGCATACTGCTCGCATCGACCTTCGCGAGCAGGTCCTGAATTTCCCGAGCCAGCCGGTGATCACGAAGGACAACGTCACGATCGACATCGACGCCGTCATCTACTATCGCGTGGCGGATCCGCAGAAAGCTACATACTCAGTGCAGAACCTTCCGTACGCGCTCGAGACGCTGACGCGCACGACGCTTCGAAATATTGTCGGTGAGATGGAGCTTGATACGACCCTCACCAGTCGTGACGTCATCAACAAGCGCATGCGCGAGGTGATCGAGGAAGCGTCGATCGGGTGGGGAGTCGACGTGACCCGCGTCGAGCTCCAGGCGATCGAGCCGCCGCGCGACATCCAGCAGTCGATGGAGCTGCAGATGCGTGCAGAGCGTGAGCGCCGTGCAGCGGTCACGAATGCAGAAGCAGGAAAGCGCGCAGCGATTCTTGAAGCTGAAGGTGTTCGCGAGTCTCAGGTACGCCGTGCCGAAGGAGAAAAGGATGCCGCTATCCTGAGGGCACAGGGTCTCGCGACTGCGCGTCTCGCGATGGCAAACGCCGAGGCTGAGGCGATCGAAAAGATCGCGTCTGCACTTCCAGAAGGTCAGGCAGCAATGTACCTCCTTGGAATGAAGTACCTCGAGGCACTGCCCACGCTGGCACAAGGCAAGAACGCAACGATCTTCCTGCCTGCCGAGGCGGCCGGTGTGATGGGTGCGATTGGCGGGTTGAGGGAGCTTGTATCCCGTGCTGCGGCGCCTGGGCACGAACGTTCAGCCCCCGAAGCGCCCCGCAAGGTCGGAGACGGTAGCTGAAATTGGCAAAGATCTCTCTGGACCGCGCCGAACGAATTGCAAAGGGTCACGCGTGCGATCATTGCGGCGAATACAGCTTCAAGAAGCTCAAGGTCACGCCCGCAACCGAGTCGCACCGCAAAGCCCTCGGAGAGTTGTGGCATGTAACCAAGATTTGCGGGATATGCGGGATGCAGCAGGAAGTCGGAATCGACGATGACGGAGAAATCGTCTACGCCACCTGAGTAGCTTGCCGCTGGTAGCGCTGATCACGGATTGACCGAGCGGAAATAATCATCAGCGGCAACCGTAGGTCGGTCAATTGGTCTAGTCGCTCGCCATCGGCCAGGATACGTCGACTGTCGTATAAGGTTCGCTAGGTAGTTCCGCTGATTCCGCGCTCCGCTCGCCCGAATCCGCAGGGTTCATGACTGCTGAAAGTTCGACGCGGTGAACGCTCACGAGATCAACTTCGTGGTGCGGGCCGTACAGGCATCGCTGATCGTGACGCCCCCGGGGACGGACTCGAGTTCTCCGGCGAACACAGCCAGGGATGCCAGCAGCGGACGTGCATTTCCGGTGTCCCTGACAGCCGCAGTGTCGCAAAGCAGTTCCATGTCCTTTCGAGCGAGCGTCAACAGCCGCTGCGAAAGAAATCGTATGGGCGTCGACATGCACATCAGGGCACTCACTGGAAGCCAGAATGTGTCACGCCTGCGAAGATGCTCGAGTTCGTGAATGAAAAACACTTCGTTCGACGGGGATAGGCGGCGGAAGGGCGGATCTGTATCTCGAGCATCGGGATCTCCGCGGTATCTGGAAAATGCTCCGGAGGATTGGCCTGAAGTCAGCTGGGTACTTCGCGGCTCAGGTGGAATGATCTCTACGGCTGAGGACCTCGGTCGGTGGGTCCGCGCCCTGCGAGGCGAGCGTATCCTCAAGGCCGCCGCGCTAGCAAAACATTACAACCCTGTCGAGTGGTCGTTCTACGCGGGCGCGAACAGCATGGGGTATGAGACGGATATTCTCGAATGGGACAGTGGCGAGTCGTTCCTTGTCATGCACTCGAACTCTCGGCGTTCCGTGTCAACACGGAGGATGCGTTGTCCCGGTTCATGACGGAGCACCACGCGCCGGCATTTTCTAGCGAGAAAAACGGCTGGCGAACATGTGGAGTTGTTGCGTCAGGCAAAAGGCCTGGTGCAATCATCTTCCGCCGTGAACATCCGCCCGGTATCGGCAGGAATCGCCGAGCTTCTTGTGCGGGGTCAGTCGACTTTCGTGCTGAGGGTGAAGGCGTCGGGGAGCGACACGGCTTTGATCGAGAGTATCATCGTTAACCCGAACTGAGTCCCGCTGGCGGCTCGCGACAAGTCAGGCAAGTCCTCGACGGCATCGGGATTATTTGTCAGGCCAGGCTGGCTTCTTCGAATATTTGCCGAAGATCGCGCGCAGGTGTGGGTCGGGATCTTCGGTGCGCACAATTGCGTCAAGCCGGTCGGCGATCGGAAGCTCCCGCGAAAAATCCCTGAATCGTGCATACCCGTAAGGAAATGATGCCGGGCCGCCGCGCACGGCGCGGGACAGGAGCATATCCGGTATGAGCAGCCGGGTAGAAACGAAAAACACGTTGAGCGTCTGGAACGGCGGCAGATCACTCTCGAGCATCCCGCGCGGCATCGAGCCGTGTTTTCCCCACTGCACGTTTATGGCGACCTGGGACTTCGGCCACGCTGTGTGCAGAATCTTTCCGTGCCAGTAAGTCCAAACCTCGACCGGCGCGCCCGTGGGATCATAACCGACCCAGACGATCTCCTGGTCGGTGGCGACCGTAAACGGAATCCACGATCCGTTGACGTCGTCGCGCCAGAGCAAGTGGTACGCAATGATCGGCCGGGTCGGGTGGAGCACGGCAACCACCCGCGAGAGCGGGAACCTTTCATCCCGTTGCAGGTACAAGACCGGTGCAAGGCTGCGTGCCAGCATGGCGCCGCTGTCCGTGGGCGGAAGCGCATCTTGTAAAACAATGGGTCGCACGGGGATGCGGGCGCGGGGTCCGCATCCGGCAACGGCGATGAGCAGAATTACGGAAAGCGTCCGTACAGTCTGCCCGTTGCATGGCCGTAGTCGGGCGACCCCCACATGGGTTTCGCGTTTCCCGGGTGTGGCTGGGGAAGGCGAACTGCAGGAGGACCGATGCGCAAGCCGCGTCCAGTTACGTACAATCCCGCTCAGGTGCTTCATCTAATCAACAGCGACAGATCAGGTGTCCCACTCAGCTGCCCCTCCTGTTCGGGCAAGATCGAGAGAGATCCTGACCACTATCCTCCGGCTCCAATGTCGCACGTGACCCTCCGCTGTCGAAGCTGTGGTCGAACCGCGAAATACGTAGCCAGAGCGGCAGGCGCCGCCTGACTCAACCTGGCGCGCTTGAGATAGCTGGTTCGGCGGACCTCGGTAAACACTTGCACAAAACTTGCCGAAAAACTGACTGATCATTCGTCGCGCACGGTGACGATGATCAGTGTACCGGAACGATGCGAGTCGCGATCACTGGTACGAATACACTGACCATTCGCGCGGATCGTCAGTGAGTACAGTCAGACCCCCCGGGGGAAAGGAAAGTATCATGTCACGCATTACGGGCACAGTGAAGTGGTTCAATGACGCAAAGGGATTCGGCTTTATCTCAAGAGAAGGCGGCCCCGATGTGTTCGTCCACTTCAGTGCAATCTCCGGCTCGGGATTCAAGTCCCTCGCCGAGGGCGACGTTGTTGAGTTCGAAGTTGTTCAGGGTGAGAAGGGTCCCCAGGCTGCGGATGTGACGAAGCCCGGCTGACCCCTCCCCGATCGCCTGCTCCACCCTTTGCCCCCGGTTATTACCCGGGGTTTTTTTTGACTTCAGCGGCTTGCTGTTTGCGCTAGAGGCAGCGACTTGTTATTTGCTGTTCGCTGTTTTCTGTTTGCGCAAACCGCATAGGAGCGATTGCCTGTGGCGACCGGGAAAGCGCGCCCTCCTGGCGCAAAGGAACAGCTGGCCGAATACAGGGAAAAGCGCGATTTCCGGAAAACAGCAGAGCCTTCCGGGGATGACGACAACCCCGTGGAAGGGCCGCTCCGTTTCGTAATCCAGAAGCACGCGGCCTCACACCTTCACTTCGATCTCAGGCTCGAGCTCGATGGCGTGATGAAAAGCTGGGCCGTTCCCAAAGGACCGAGCATCGACCCGTCAGACAAACGGCTTTCAATGCAGGTCGAGGATCACCCCATCGAATACAATGCGTTCGAGGGGACGATCCCCAAGGGCCAATACGGCGGCGGCACCGTGATGCTCTGGGACACCGGCACCTACACCGCTGACGGTGTCGCGCCGGAAGTTGCCAAGGACGAGATCAGGTCGCGTTACGCCAAGGGCGATCTCAAACTCACGTTCTTCGGTGAGCGCATGCGCGGATCGTGGGCGCTGGTGCGCATGAAGTATTCTCGCGACAATTCTTCGTCGTCGAAGCCGCAGTGGCTCTTCATCAAGCACCGCGACGAGTTCGCGGCGGAAGAAGACATCGTTTCGGAGAACATGACGTCGGTCACGACCGGGCGGACGATGGAAGAGATCGCATCCGGTGTGAGTCGTGTGTGGCACAGCAACAGATCCGATGGCAAGGATACAGCCGACACCTCAATCACCAGACGTCCTGTGAAGACAACAGCCAGATCCGCAGATTCGAGATCAGCAGCAGCGGACAGGGCAGCCCTCGCGCGCGCGCTCGAGCCGATGTATGCATCGGTCGGAACAACAGTGCCTGGAGATGGCTGGACTTTCGAGCCGAAATATGACGGCGTGCGGGTGCTGGCTTTCGTCACCGATCAGGACGTGATGCTCATCACACGAAACGGAAAGGACAAGTCGGCGCAGTTTCCTGAAGTCGTCGATGCACTGCGGGTCATAGCCGCGAAGAAGAAGAAAGACTTCGTCCTCGACGGTGAAATCGTAGCTCTCATATCGGGAGAACCCGGCCGCTTTCAGGAATTGCAGAGCCGGATGCACGTTCAGGAAACCCAGATGATCGAGCGGCACCGAAGCTCGAGTCCTGCTGCCCTGATCCTCTTCGACATCCTTGTTGCCGGCACTGATGTTCTCGTACGCGAGCCATGGCATAAGCGTCGCGCCCGGCTTGTGAAGGAGATCGACAAACACGTCTCCGACCAGATACGCATCACCCCATCGGAAACGGGCGACGGCGCGAAAATGCTCGCGCTTGCGGCCAAGCAGGGGTGGGAAGGAATCATTGCCAAGCGTGTCGACTCAGTGTACGAGCCGGGGACGCGATCGCGAGCGTGGCTGAAGCTGAAGATCGAATTCCGACAGGAGTTCGTTGTCGGCGGATACACCGAGCCACGCAGTTCGCGCCAGCACATAGGCGCCCTGCTCCTCGGATACTACGACCAGGATCGATTCATCTATGTAGGACACACTGGAGGAGGATTTACCGGTGAAGGACTGGTCGAGATGTATCGCAAACTGCAGCCGCTCGAACAATCGGACTCGCCATTCGCGGAAACACCGAAGACGAACGAGCGCCCGCATTGGGTGAAACCCAGGATTGTCGTGGAAGTGAAGTTCAGCCAATGGACCAGCGACGGAAAACTCCGCCATCCCATCTACCTCGGCACGCGCGACGACAAGCAGGCGAAAGAGGTCGGACGCGAGGGCACGAGCCTGCAGAGGGACAAAAAAGTGGCCGCGAAAAAATCAGTGTCGAAGTCGACTGCCCGCAAGCGTATTTACGCACAGCGCTCTCTCGCCGACGAATCGAAGGCAGCCAGGCCGGCGAAGGGCCGAAGCAAGGCGCTGCCCGGTGCAAAGATCGTCGCGCAGATCGATCAGACCGAAAGTGCCGGTGCCGGAGGCACCCTCGAGATCGCTAAGGGAGTCAGTCTCGAAGTGACCAACCTTGGCAAGGTTTTCTTTCCGGCGAAGAAACTCACGAAGGGCGATCTCATGCGCTACTACGTGGAGGTCGCACCTTTTGTGCTGCCGGTAATGCTGGACCGGCCCCTGGTGCTCAAGCGTTTTCCGAACGGCGTCACCGGGCAGTCGTTCTTTCAACAGAACGCCGGCGAGCCTCCCGACGCCGTCCGAACCGAGACCATTCACACGCAAGGCGGCTCGACGAATCTCCGCATCGTCGGTGGCGACCTGGTAACACTTCTCTATCTCGTTCAGCTCGGCGCTGTGTCGGTCGACCCATGGCACGCGAGGGTCCAGTCACTCGACTTCGCCGACTACAGCATCATCGATCTCGATCCGGGGCCGCGTGCGACGTTCAAGCGTGTCGTCGAGGTAGCACGATGGTGCAAGGAGGCAATGGACAGCCTCGGCCTCCATGGTGCGATCAAAACTTCAGGTTCGTCCGGACTGCATATCTATCTGCCACTTCCGCCAGATACCCCGAACGAGGCAGCGACGCTCGTGGCGCAGATCGTAGCGACGCGCGTCAGTGAGGAGCACCCGAAGGAGGCCACAATTGAACGCTGGGTGAAGTCGCGTGCGGCGACTGCGATTTATGTCGACTACCTGCAGAACATCATCGGTAAGACAGTAGCAGGAGCATACTCAGCCCGTGCAAATCCTGATGCCATGGTGTCAACGCCGCTGAGCTGGGATGAGCTTACTGAAGATCTCGATCCGCGGGAGTTCACGATCGAGACTGCGCCAGCACGTTTTGCGGAAGCCGGTGACATCTGGGCAGCGCAGATGAAGAAGAAAAACTCACTGCGGGCGCTCGTTTAGAGAGCGCGGTCAGCGGGAGCTGACTTTCCTGAGGGGCAGGTCGAGCTGATCGGCCTTGTCGCCTTCCTCGCGTCTTGCTGACGGGGAGAATGTCGTGTCGCTCGACTCGTCTACCATGTGAGTGAGCTTGTAGTAGAGGTGGAGCGCATTGACCGGGGCGATGAAGCTGCGCCGGCCCGCGCGTGAGATCGCAACCGCCTCCTCACGGACGCGCCGCGGCAGGTCCTGAGCCATGGGGTGAGCCAGGAGCCTGCGAATTTCCGATGTGTCTCTCGCCAACAGTGCAGCGCACAGGCTGTCCAGGTATGCGAGCATTGGTCTCCGGCGGCGTGTTGCTAATTAAACCTTAATGACACATTGCAACTAATACACACAGAATTCAATAGGTGCCAGTACTTTTCCGTTTCCGGTACAATCCCTTTACCGCGTATTGCGGCTTTTGTGCCTCTGTGTTTTTTTGGTTTTTTTCTGTGTGCGTTTCGGTGTGCGTGTTTTTTCTGTGCCTCTGTGTTCCCCTGTCTGCCGTCCTCTGCCCCCCGGCCGAAGGCCGCCTCTGCGCCCTCTAGTTCAGGAGGTCCAACCGAATACCCCGCTGGGCTGGTCTTCGTTTCCTCGGCGAATACCGGAAGAGCTGGGCCGGGCGGCCCCGCCCCTCGCTTCTCCACTCGTCCGTAGGTTCGACGAGCCAGGCGGATTGAAGGGCACGCCGGAAGCTCGCCTTGTGAAGTCGCTTCCCGAGGAGCAGCTCGTACATCTGCTGGAGTTCGGTGAGCGTAAACATCGGCGGCAGCAGCTTGAACGCGACCGGCGACTGATCCATCCGGCCCCTGACGACCGCAATCGCCCCATCGAGCGTCTGCTTCTGTCGAGGGGGGAGCTGAGGCACATCGGCTAGCGGGAACCATGCGTAAACACCGCCAACAGGCGATTGGGTGCCCATTGCAACCAGCCCCGCGTACGCCACTGAAACGTCGGAATCCGAAGGGTGACGCTTGGCATCGCCGTACGCGCCAGCCTGCTCGATCCACGCCGGCTCGCCAACGCCCACGGTCTTCGTGATCCGCAGCGCCGACGCTTCCATTGTCTCGCCGGAACGAGGAGCATCCCATGGAAGCATCCACTTCTCGCGCCCTTCAGATGAGCGCGCGAGCATCACAGCAAGCTGGCCGCCGACGGCGGTAAGCAGTATGAGATCTACTGAATATGGGGGCTTCCGAGCACGTCGGTCGGACATCGTCACCGAATTAGTCACTTCTGGCAACTAATGTCAAGGCCAGCTTTTTGATTTGGTATCGAGTCGCTAATTAATAGCAGCTCAGGGCGGGTCAGAGTATATACGACCTTTGAACCCGACAGTCAACAGAGCCTTTCCGGTTATTTCAATGCATCTCTCGCGAGGCCTGTTCCACGTGGGACGAGCCGATCGCCGAGTGGTATCGAAATCGGAAGTTTACCGCTGATCGACTGGGTGCCGATAATTGCTCGCGCAGCAGCTGACTGTGACAACGGAAAGCCGCCCCAGGCCACGACATACGCGCTCACGCCGGGAATCTGCTGGAGCAGGTATGGGTTGCCGAACGTCACAACGATTGGACGCTTGCCCTTGGCGCCAAGCCGTTCGACAAATGAAGCAAACGCCTGTGGTGCGCTGGCGGACACGGCATCCCAGTTCTGACCTAAGTATGAGCTGACGATCACTGTTGTTGCTGAATCAGCAAGCCGCTCCAGACGCGCATAATCCGCAGCCGGATCCTCCGCGCCGAGAAATTCGGCGCGAAGCGCAGGCGACCGCTCCCGCAACGCCGCGTTGAACGCGAGACCAGCCGACAAATCGGTGCGCCTCGCCACCGTTACCGAGAGGATTTTTCCGTTCTGAGGAATGACGAGCGGTATCTGCGACAGAGAATCCTTGACGAGAGTTATCGATCTCTCGGCAATCTTTCGCGCCATACTGACATGTGAACTGTCGCCAACTATGTACCGCAGCGAATCGAGACTCACGAGCTTCTGCTCGGGAAGCTCCATCTTTCGTTTCGCCTCGAGAATGCGGCGCACAGATTCGTCAAGCCGCGCCTCCGTGTACCGCCCCTCCGTGACACCGGCGACAACTGCATCGATAGTCTCGGTAACGTCGAGCGGCTGAATCAGTACATCTACTCCGGCTGCGACCGCGCGCTTGACTGCCTCTACGGCACCGTACTGATCGAGCACTCCACGCATGTCCATCGCATCCGAGATAATGATTCCGCGAAAGTCAAGTTCGTCTCTGAGCAGACCCGTCATCACCCGCCCCGAAAGCGTTCCGGGAACACCGGTCGAGTCGAGCGCCGGCATGGCGCCATGAAACGTCATTATCGCTCCCACGTCGCTCTTAATGGCTTCCCGAAATGGTACCAGTTCGACACTATCGAGCCTGCTTCGACTCACAGACACGACAGGGAGCGCGAGATGCGAGTTAGTACCGGTATCGCCGTGACCAGGGAAATGTTTCCCGGTCGCAATCATTCCGTAGTCCTGGATACCCCGTATGAACGCCGAGCCCAGCCGCGCCACCATGGCAGGATCTTCACCGAAAGAACGGGTATTGATGACCGGGTTCGCCGGGTTGTTGTTGACGTCGAGCACCGGCGCGTACGCGATGTGAATACCAAGCGCCCGCCCTTCGACCGCCGTTAGCCGGCCCTGCTCGTAGGCGAGGAGCGTATCGCCGGTCGCACCAACAGCCATATCGGGAGGGAACAGCACGGCACCGCCAAGGTCAATCGCGTTCGGGATGAAATATCCGCCTCGTGCTCGAAACCCTGCCCCTGCTTCCAGATCAGCCCCGAAGATGAGCGGGATCTTCGCCATCGCCTGCATCGCGTTCAGCTTCGCTGCAAGCTCGATCGGCGAACCGACCGAAATCGTGTAGCCCCCGACTTTCTCAACCTCGATCTCATTCCTGATCCGCTGCCACTGCCGAGAATCCCCAGGCGTGTAATCCCCCAGCACGGTGGGCCAGACCATCTGCGCGGCCTTCTCTCGCAGAGTCATTCCGGCAATTGCTGCCTGGACGGAATCGACCCAGGCTACTTCGAGCCTCGGATTTGGACTGGTAGACCCTGGTTGCGTCGCGGGCGGGGTGCATGCTGCCGCAAATGCCGCAGCCGCAATCAGACTTTTTTTGCGCATGACCTTCAGTGGGAAATTGTGCCCTGCTTACTGGTGTCTATGTCGGCTTCTGCCCCTGACTTGAACAAGAATGCCGACATGTTCCTCATCAGGAACTGGCGGGCCTGCGGGTCCATTACATCGAGCCCGTAATGATTGATCAGCATCGTCTGCTGCTTGCCCCAGTCCGCCCAGCACTGACGGCAGATCTCAGCCACCACCCGCTTCCCTATCTCCCCGGGGAACGGCGGGCGCTCGAACCCTTCACGGGTCTGGCTGCAGCGAACGCAAGCGACATCAGTCATCGATTACGACCTGGCGTACTCGATCTTCGCGAGCCCCACAAAAGAGAGCAGGCGCAGATAAACCCAACCGATATCGAGCTCGTACCATTTCGCCTTGAACTTGGCCGACCGCGGATCAGCGTGGTGGTTGTTGTGCAACTCTTCTCCGCCAAGCCAGATGGCAATCGGCAGGATGTTCCGGCTTTCGTCCTTCACGCCGAAGTTCCTGTAACCCACCGCATGCCCAACTCCATTGATGATTCCGGCCGCCCAGAACGGAATCCATATCATCTGAATTCCCCATACGAGTGGTCCGACAAAAAATCCGAACAGCCAGATGTCGACGCCCAGCATCAGAACGATTCCGAGCGAGCTGCGGCCCGACAGGATGTGACGCTCCAGCCAGTCGTTAGGCGTTCCTTTGCCGTACTTGTCGAGAACACCGGGCTGACTCACTGCTTTTCTATAATAGAACGCGCCCTTGAGCACGATATTGCGGAGACCCTCGAGCAGAGGGCTGTGTGGATCCCCGTCGCGGTCGGCAAATGCGTGGTGTTTCCGGTGGCACGCGACCCATTCCTTGGTCACGATCGCGGTCGAGAGCCAGAGCCAGAGCCGCATCGGCAGCGCCGCCAGATAATGAAGCTGTACGCTCCGGTGGGTCTGAGCGCGGTGGAGAAACAGCGTTACGCAAACGTTGGTCAGATGACCGGCGATGACGATGAATAGAACCGGCTTCCACCAGTCCGCCGCCCAGCTTCCAAAATCCGGCATTTACGACCACTCCGTTGTGTTGTGCGTATTCGTTGGCCTGACTTTGCAATCTATCCGGGCACCGGGGATGCTGCTACTCGACTGCTACTCGATTGCACTTGCGGTCGAGCCCTGTGCGGCCTAGCATCCCGCCGATATGACACTTCTGCCCGGACGTGCGACCGCCGCCGGCACTCGAGCGTTCGCATCGCGCTTCGCTGCCTCTTTTTCCCCTGATTTTTATCGCGAAGCCGCAGGACTCACGGTTTCATCCATTGGGATGGGCACCTACCTCGGCGAATGTGATGATGCCGAAGATCAGCGCTACATCCAGGTGCTTGGCGGAGGGGTTGCAAGCGGGCTGAACGTGCTCGACACGGCAATCAACTACCGCTGCCAGCGCTCCGAGCGAGCAGTCGGCGCTGCGCTGAGTAGCGCGCTCGCAGCTGGCAGCGCTGTTCGTGAAGAGATCGTCGTCTGCACCAAGGCCGGCTACGTGCCGCTCGACGGCGCGCCGCCGGCGTCGCGCCAGGAATACGACAGCTACCTCGAACAGGAGTATTTCGCGCCCGGAGTAATGACGCGGCGCGACGTGGTCGGCGGAGGACATTGCCTCTCACCTCAATTCCTTTCCGATCAGATCGAGCGAAGCCGCGCAAACCTCGGCATCGAATGCGTCGACATTTTTTACCTCCACAACCCTGAGCAGCAGCTGGACAGGAATGACCGCAAGCGATTCCTGGAAATTCTGACGACAGCGTTCGCCGAGCTCGAGTCGCAGGTATCCCGCGGGGCAATCGGCTCCTATGGCTGCGCTACGTGGAACGGATTCAGGATGTTCGCAGCCAGCCGGAATCACCTTTCGCTCACTGAAATCGTAAGCTGCGCAGTCGAGGCGGGCGGAGTGAATCACCATTTCAGGTCAATTCAACTCCCGGTCAACCTCGCCATGACAGAAGCAGTCAGAGCGCCTACCCAGAGCGACAACGGGAAAAACCTTACCGCGCTCGACCTCGCTCAACAGCTCGGAGTCTCGGTTTTCGCGAGCGCATCGCTCATGCAGGCACAGTTGACACAGGGCCTTCCCGCTACGGTTCGAACTCTTTTCCCATCATTCGACACCGATGCGCAGCGGGCGATCGCCTTCGTGCGATCGCTACCCGTCGCTTCCGCGCTCGTCGGAATGAGAAGCGTCGCTCACCTGAGCGAAAATATTCTCGCTGGTTCACCGGCCACCAAGGCCTGAACCAGTAGACCGATTCGCTTTAAACAGCGAGCTTCTCGCTGGTTGCTGCGTAGGTGTTTCAAAACTCCTGTTGTTTTTTGTGCGCGGAAGTTGCTATAGTGTCGCAACAGAACCCCAACATTGGAGCTCGAAAAAATGGCAGCCAGAAAGTCGTCGCGCGGTGGCTCAAAGGGTAAAAAAAAGAGTAGCGGTGGCCGGAAGTCAGCCCCGGCGCGCAAGAGTTCAGCGCGCGGAAAGAAGGCCGCCAGGAAGGCCGGAGGCACGCGGAAGTCGAGCTCGAGAGGTCCCGCTCGCAAGTCTTCCGCGAAGAAATCTTCTGCGAAGAAGTCGTCTGCGAGAAAGTCTTCTGCGAAGAAATCATCAGCTCGAAAGTCATCGGCGAAGAAGTCTTCCGCTCGCAAGCCAGCCGCAAAGTCCAGCCGTAAGGCCGCCCCGAAACGCGCGAGCAGCCGCAAGCGCACAACGCCGGCGCGTAAGGCAGTGAACAAGGCCGCAAACCGGATCGCCAAAGGCGCTAAGTCAGTTGCCGAGAGAGTGAGCCGTGTTACGAGCGAAGTCGTTCAGCAGGCAAAGACCGGAGTCGAACACGCTGTCGAGTCCGCAAAGGAAATGGTTCCCGGAACCTGAAGCCCTCGATGATGACGGCCCGGTTGCGGGCCGTCATCATGTTGTACTCGTGTGAGCGCTGATCCACGACTCCACGGCTTCGAAAACACGCTCGCGGCCATAATCCACCGTGATGATATGGCCCCCGCCTTCAACCCATAGAAGGCGCTTCTCTGCTGCGCCCAGTCGCTCCAGTGCACGATCTGCAACCGCAGGCGCAATGCGCGGATCTGCGCGTGACTGAATCAGCTGCGTCGGTGCGGCGATTTCGACAAGAGAGCGGCGAGCCTCATTGGCGAGACGCCAGAGCTCATAAAGCAGCCGCCCCGAGTACACTCCATACCCGAGATTTTTCGCTCGCTCTTCAGGGTTGAGTATCGACCTGGGGTTCGAGGATTTCCTCGGGCCGAATGCGCTTCCCCACAGCCAGTGCGACGCCGATGCAATCCGCGCAGCAAGGGGCATTTCGAGATACGGTGAGATCAGAGTCAGCGATCTCGCATCCTTGTTTTCGGCAGCAAGGATCGATGCAATGGCTCCGCCCATCGAAAGGCCGACTATCGACACGGAATCGTGTGTCGCGCGGACCTTCGCGTACGCAGCTCTCGCGCACGCAATCCAGTCGCTTCGCCGCGAGCCCATAAAGGCCTGAACATTTCTCCCGTGTCCGGGGAGAAGCGGCGCCAGCACATCGTACCGGGACGCGCGCAGATGATCAGCAAGCAGGCGCAGCGTCTGAGGGGTGTCGCCAAAACCGTGCAGGAGGAGAATCCCGTCGGGGCTCCCCTCCTGCATGTCGATCGTTTCCGCGCCGGCGATCGTTCCGGCTTCCACTACGCTTTCAGCAATCATCCACTTGGCTAGATAGTCATCGACTCCCGTACGACAGGAATGTGGCTCTCCATGTCGACTCCGTCCGCGGTAATATGAGTTGGCAGACTCGATGGCGCGATGACAAACGTCAGCCCCTTTCGTTCTGCTGCACCGGATGCCGCCAGTCGGCCGAGCGCGAGCGCGATCGACTCGCGGGTGGCCCCGACCATCTCGCAAAGCAGGCGATGATGCTTGAGCTCGAGTGTGAGCTTTCCGTGTGGCGACAGGAACGATTTATCGGTTGCCAGTCGCCTCAACGCAGACGCTAGTCGCTGCTCGACATTCTGTGACGCCATCGCGTGAAGATTCTCCAGAAGCAGCGTACGCTCACTCATCAATTGCCCTATGACGTCGAGAGCCTGCCCTGGGTTTTCCCGGACGAACGCGCGGAACTGCCCCCCGCTGATGTGGAGAGTCTCGGTTTCGTCAGACGCGCACGCATCGGTCACATATACGCCGTTCGCGCTTATTCCTTCGACCCCGAACGTCTCGCCCGGCGTTACGATGGCAGGAACGAAACCCCTTCCAGACCTCACCCGATTACGCAGGATGACGTGTCCCCGCAGCACCACCGACAATCCGTCGGCAAGCGTCCCCTTCTGATAAATCAAAAACCCAGATGGCCAGGTAGTCCGCGCACCATAGAGTGAAAGCGCCGTCGCCGCCTCTGCGCTCAGCCTCGCACGCCTTCCATTTGCCTGGTTTTGCATAAGACTCACGCGGTGAAAATCCACCATCTGCTTCGCAATGTCCGGGCCCCAATATCTATTGGCTCCCTTACATAATCCCTAGGGGTCCTCTTCCAGTGCATAGAGAATCGCGGCCTGGAGGAGCGCTTCCCTGGAGCCTCCGTCCGGTATCGAAGAAAGGAGTGTCGAAAACGATCTCACCATTTCTTGTCGGACAAATTGTTCGTCCGCGTCGATGCTCAACGCATCGAGGTTTCTTATCGCGAGCTGCCGGAGCAGCTCGCGTGTTTCTGCCTGAAGCCCACTTAGAGATTCCTGAGTCGGCCCAGCGGCAGCAGTGTCCTTGTTGTCGCGGCGACGCTTCCCCGCACCAAGCAGTGCGCTCACGGGCGCAAGCTGCACGATCAGGGAGCCAGGAGAATGCTCGCGCCAGCTTTCGACGATTCCCTTCCGCCTCATCGCCGGCATCATTTCGAGAATCTCCTGACGGATGATTCCGATACCGCCGACACTTTGGTTGCCCCGGCCCGTGATAATGAGAACCTCCTCGGTCCGCGTAACCTGGCGCGCCCTCAACCACACATCAGCACGTGCGCGAGCTTCAGCAGCCGACGGCAGCAGTTCCCGAAGGTTGAGTGTTCGCTCCGCCCCGAACACGGCTTCGTCCATTGCCTGCCACAGCGCCTTGAGCTGCGGCTTCGATCCAGCATCGCGTCGCTTCTTCATCAGATCTCAAAAGGACTACATGCACCGTCACGCGCAAGGCTGCGCAGGGAATCAGGAAAGAATCCCGTTCAGTATCCTGATTCCGCGCTCGAGATCCGCCCGCGTTGCGCTAAGCGGAGGCAGCAGACGCAACGTGTGGTCACCTGCCGAAATTATCAGGATGCCGGCACCCCACCCGCGCTCTATCACCTCAGCCGCCGACTCGACCACATCGACACCCCACATGTAACCTGCGCCACGAACCGCACGCACCTTCCCGCTTCCCTTCGCGATTGCTGACAGTTGCTGCCCAAGCCACTCACCGTTTTCGGTGACCGATGCGAGAAGCACGGGGTCTGCGAGTCTGCGGACGACATAATCAGCCACGGCCGCGACCATCGGCCCGCCGCCGAAAGTCGTTCCATGATCTCCCGGTTTTATGGTCGCAGCAATTTCTCCTGACACAAGAACAGCACCCATCGGAAGCCCGCCAGCGAGCGGTTTAGCAAGCGTCACCATGTCGGGCGTCACCCCAACCTTCTCGTACGCCATGAATGTCCCAAGCCTACCCAGTCCGCACTGGATCTCGTCGAAGATGAGAGCAATTCCGCGCTCTGACGTGATTCTCCGGAGGTAGCGAAGCAACTCGGGCTCAACCACCCGCACACCACCTTCTCCCTGCACAGGCTCGACGATCACTGCCGCGACAGTGTCTCCGTCGAGCGCAGCATCGAGCTCGACCTGCTCGCGCTCGCAGATGCTCACGCCTCCGGCAAGCGGACGGAACGGTGCCCTGTAAGATGGCCTGTCAGTCGCTGCCAATGAGGCGAACAGCCTGCCATGGAATCCTCCACGCAGCGCAACGATTCCCGTTTTCGCATCGTTTCCGACCGCCCTTCCCCATCGCCTCGCAAACTTGAACGCTCCCTCGTTTGCTTCCGCGCCGGAATTGCAGAAGAAGACATTCGAGGCGAAGGAGTTCTCAACGAGAAAATGTGCGAGGCGCTCGCCCGCTTCCGTTCTGTAGAGATTCGAGACGTGGATGATTCCGGAGTCGATCACGTTGCGCATGACATCGCGAATCCCCGGATCGCCATAACCCAGCGCGTTCACCGCGATGCCTGAAGCGAAATCGAGATACGACTTGCCTTCCTCGTCGAACAAGTCGACACCCTCACCTCTCACGAAGCGCATCGGCGCACGCTTGTATGTCCCAAGAATGTCAGTGGGACTGCTCACTGACGGCTCGATAAGTGTGTTCGTCATTTCAAGCTCGGAGTCAATGAAAGAAACGTCCCGCTGCTCTCGTTCGAGAACGCGTCGATCGACGCAATGCGCACAGTGGGAGAGCCACGCTGCAGCGCGGCAAACCCTGCTTCCAGTTTCGCAAACATTCCCCTGTTGACGGTGCCGGCGTCGACAAGGGAATGCATTTGTGAATCATCGAGTTGCGGGATCAACCTCCCGTTCTCATCGAGCACCCCCTGCACGTCGGCAATCATCCACAGGTCAGCCTTCAGCGCGGCGGCGATTGCAGCCGCAGCATCATCACCGTTCACGTTCAGTGCTCCACCGCTCGACGACGATGCATCACTGGCAACCGGAGAGATCACAGGAAGAAATCCACCCGAGAGCAGCACCTCGATGACTCGCGTTTGCGGAATCACTGGCTTACCCGCTCTTCCAAACGTCCCGGGATCAATGGGCTCAGCAGGCAGGAGCCCGCCATCCTCACCCGACACACCGACCGCAGGCAGTCCCGATGACGTGAGCAACCCGACCAGGCGCTTGTTGGCGCTTCCCGACAACACCATGCGGACGAGGTCGACGTCATCCTCGGTGGTGACCCGCCTCCCGTTGATGAACGTCGGCTCCCGCCCAAGCTGGCGCTGAAGCGCGGTGACCTCGTCACCGCCGCCATGGACGATACAGAGGGCGTTGCCACTCGACTTCCAAAGCTCGCGAACTGCGTTGCCGAGCCGCGGATCTGACTGAACCCGCCCACCAAGCTTTACGACGACAGTCATAGCGGGAGGCCCAGCGTTTCTTCGAAGCCAAGCATGAGATTGGCATTCTGTACGGCCTGCCCAGCGGCACCCTTTGTCAGGTTGTCGATTGCAGACGTGATAATCAGCGTCGGGTATTTCGTGTTTTCGGCGTGAGTCGCCGAGATGACGACGTTGTTCCGGCGAACGACGTCATGAAGTGCGGGCGTGCCTTGGCTCACCTCGATGAACGGCTCACCTGCATACGCCGCCTTCCAGGGAGCGAGGGGATCACCGAGAACGTTGTTCACACGAACGACTATGGTCGCAAGAATTCCCCGAGCCACTGGAAGCAGATGTGGCGTGAACACGAGATCGATTGCCGAACCCAGGTCGCCAAGAACAGATCGCATCTCCATCAGGTGCCGGTGATTGTTACCAACTGCATACGCGCGAAAGTTTTCGCTGATCTCAGCGAAGAGGAGCTCAGGCTTCGGCGAATAGCCAGCCCCTGTTACTCCGCTCGCCGCGTTTACAGCGATGGTCGAGTCTTCCTGAAGCAGTCCCGCTTGTGCAAGCGGCGCGAGCGCAAGAAGAATCGCAGTCGGATAACAACCGGGATTCGAAACGAGGTCGGCTCCGGCTACTTCCGTGCGGGCAAGCTCAGTCAGCCCGTAAGGCGCCGCTCCGAGGTTGTCGGTGCGCGTGTGCCCGGGACGCAGGTCTGACGACAGGTCGACAACCTTTGCGCCCGCACCACGGGCCCGCTCAACCCACTCGATCGAGGCTCCGTGGGGCATGGCGCTGAAGACCAGAGCGGCGTCGCCGAGCGGCGCATCGGCGGTCGCAATGAAGGTGAGATCTTTTCCACCGATACGCACAGTCTGTCCGCGCTGGCCGTGGGCGGCAGCGAATAACAGCTCCATTTGCGGGTGCTGGCGGACGAGCAGACACAGCTCGCGCCCCGCATAGCCGCTTGCGCCGAGGACTCCGACCGGAATTTTATGCACTCATAATGCATAACATTACATTCGCGGCCGGACAAGACTTCTATTGAGGCTCTCCCGCGAGCGCCTTGAGCCGGCGGACAACGCGGTCCCGGGCGAGCCCCGAGCGACATACCACAAGAATCGTATCATCGCCCCCGATCGTCCCCAGAATATCGGGCCAACCCTCTCCGTCGAGAGCTGCCGCGATCGGCTGGGCCCCTCCCGGTACTGTACGAAGCACTATCAGTTCACTGACTCCATCGATCCGCAGGAAAAGCTGCGGGAGGAGGGTCTCCAGGGCTGCCCGGCTCTCGTCGATGCTCCCGTCGGTGATTGCGTAGCGCGCTCCCTCGGGCGTCGGAACCCGTGCCAGCCGGAGCTCGCGCAGATCGCGCGACAGGGTCGCCTGCGTTACGTCCCATCCCCGGTGAAGCAGGAGCTTTCGAAGATCTTCCTGGCTGCTGACTACCCGCTGCTCAACGATCTCGAGAATCGCGGACTGTCGCTCTCTCTTGTTTGCCATGCGAGACGTTACTACCTCTGATGCGGCGGCGCGAGGCCACTGCCCGTGCCGTATTGACCCTCGGTATGGGACTGATTAAATATACGGTTGGAATGAATAGATATTTAGGAGCGAGATGACGAAGACAATTGCCCTGGCCTATTCAGGCGGACTCGATACATCGATTATCGTCCCCTGGCTCAAGGAACACTACGACGGCGCGCGCATCATCTGCGTTGCCGCTGACATCGGACAGGGCGACGAGCTCGAGGGCGTGCGCGCGAAAGCGCTCGCTTCGGGCGCGGACGAGTGCTACATCGAAGACCTGCGCCAGGAATTTATCCAGGATTTCATCTGGCCTACCCTCCGCGCAGGAGCGATCTACGGCCGCAAGTATCTACTCGGCACATCCATGGGCCGGCCCCTCATCGCACGCCGGCAGGTCGAAGTTGCGCGTCGCGTCGGTGCTGATGCGCTCGCGCATGGCTGCACCGGCAAGGGCAACGATCAGGTTCGCTTCGAGCTCACGTACGCGGCGTTTGCACCCGATCTCCCCGTGATCGCGCCGTGGCGCGAGTGGGACATCCGTAGCCGCGAGGACGCGATCGAGTATGCCGAGAAGCATGCGGTGCCCGTTACTGCATCGCGCGAGAAGATCTACTCACGCGACCGCAATATCTGGCACATCTCTCACGAAGGCGGGGTCCTCGAGGACCCGTCTCAGGAACCACCGACAGACCTGTTCATGCTCACCACGGCGCCCGAGCTTGCTCCTGATGAGCCCGAACAGGTTTCCATCGGATTTAATGAGGGCACGCCGGTCGCGGTCAATGGAATTTTCCTCGACCCCGTTGCAATCCTCACGACTCTCAACCGGATTGCGGGAAAACACGGCGTAGGCCGTATCGATCTCGTCGAAGACAGGCTCGTCGGCATGAAGTCGCGCGGTGTCTACGAGACGCCGGGTGGAACACTTCTGTACACTGCGCACAGCGAGCTCGAACAGCTGATCCTCGACAGGCGGACACTCGCCGCGAAAGACCTTATCGCACCGCGTTACGCTGATCTCGTTTATGAGGGACGGTGGTGGACGACTGAGCGCGAGGCTTACGATGCGTTCGTAAACGTTACCCAGAAGCGTGTAACCGGTGGCGTCACACTCAAGCTCTATAAGGGAACTGTGTCCGTTGTCAGCCGCGCCAGCGAGTTTGCGCTGTACGATGAGCGCTTCGTGACGTTTGGCGAGGATGACGTGTACCAGCAGAGCGATGCCGCAGGATTCATCCGCCTCTATTCCCTGCCCGACCGCGTGCGTGCGCTGCGCGATCAGGAGCTTGCAGCCAAGGCGGTCGCGCCGGTTACCCCCGCGGAGGAACCGCCGGTACTCGCCGGCACCTGGCAAGACTGACGCGGTGACGGAGCCGAAGAAGTCTCATAAGTTGTGGGGCGGCCGCTTCTCAGTACCCACTGCGGAAGCGCTCGATGCGCTCAATCGATCGATTGGTATCGACTTCCGGTTGTGGCCGCATGACATCCGCCTCTCGCAGGCGTGGGCATCTGCACTCAATGAGGCAGGCGTCCTTACTGCCAGCGAGAGCGAGCAGATTCAAAACGGCCTGAGCGCGGTCGGCGAGAAGATCGCCGGGGGTGCCCTGCCCCAGGCTTCGGACGAAGATGTTCACACGATGATCGACCGGATGCTGCACGACGAGGCCGGCGATGTGGCGTCGAAGCTTCATACCGGACGCAGCCGAAACGATCAGGTCGCCACAGCTACACGGCTGTGGACGATCTCGGCTACATCAGCGCTCGACGAAGCAGTACGCGTGCTTCAGCAGACGATGATCGACCAGGCAAAGACGCTCGAGAGCGACATGATGCCGTCGTACACTCATCTCCAGCGCGCACAGCCCGTTTCCGGCGCACACTGGATGCTGTCGCATTTCTGGCCTCTCGAGCGGGATCGCGCCCGGATCGCTGCCGTCGCGCGCTCAACATCCGTTATGCCGCTGGGTTCCGGCGCGATCGCCGGCTCTGCATATCCCATCTCGCGTGATCTTCTGAAAGAGAAACTTGGCTTCGACTCCGTTTCGCCAAACAGCATTGACGCTGTCGGTGACAGGGATTTCGTGGCTGAGATGCTGTTTGCCGTGGCGTTGATCGGTACGCATCTCTCGCGATTGTCTGAAGATCTGATTCTGTATGGTTCGAGCGAGTTCGGATTTGTGAAGTTTGGCGAAGCGTTCACCACGGGATCGAGCATGATGCCGCAGAAGCGCAACCCCGACGCGCTCGAGCTGGCGCGCGGATCCGGTGCGCGCACCCTTGGCGATCTCACGACACTTCTTGCGACCCTCAAGGGTTTGCCAAGCGGGTACAACAAGGATCTTCAGGACGATAAGCGCGCACTGTTCGGCGCGGTCGACCTGATGCTCCTCGTTCTTCCAGCCGTTGCCGGCACGCTGGGCGAGATCACGTTCGACAGGAAGCGAATGAGTGAAGCACTGTCGAGCACGATGATGGCGACGGACCTGGCGGATTATCTGGTAGGGAAGGGAGCGACGTTCCGCGACGCGCACGAAGCGGTGGGATCGCTGATTCGCGAGGCGGAGAAAAAGGGGTGTGAGCTTACTGATCTCCCGCTGACGAGCTTCAGCTCGACCAACGCGCTATTCGGCGACGATGTCATGAGCGCCCTCGATCCCGCTCAGTCAGTCGCTCGGCGCGTGGTTCCCGGGGGAACGGGACCAGAAGCCGTGAAAGCGCAAGTTGAAGCAGCCACCTCGGCTGTGAGACGGCAGTAAGCCGAGTTAGATATTTATATAACAAAGGCCTGCCGAATTATTCGGCAGGCCTTTGCTCTGAGTGCGGCGGGAACTAGAAGCTTATTCCAAACGTTACCGGAATGAACTGAGTCGCATCACCGTCGGCGAACACGTGGTGTAGCCGGGCCTCGATGAACGTATTGAATCCGCTCAGTGGAAATGCTGCACCGATGCCTCCGTTGATTCCGAAGTTGTTTTCGGCGTCGAGATTGAAGCCATCGCCATGAACTTTCGTCGAGTATATGCCCCCGCCACCGATGAGATAGGGGCTTATCCCGGTGCCTGGTAGCATGTAGACCAGGTTCGCATTCGCCGAAGAGATGGCGACCGATTTCACAAATCCCAGTTGTGGAACCGTGATGGTCGCATCATCTCGCAGGCTCAGCCTGTTGTACATCCCGTCAATCCGGAGTCCAATTGGGCTCCCGATAGACTTCAGGCCAAGGGAAACGGTCCCGTTGTAACCGGTTGTGTAGAAGTCCGAGAAATCTCCGAGGGGGATTGCCGCTCCTCCCGAGATTCCAACGCTTACTGACTTGGCCGACTGTGCCGATGCAGTGCTGCCAAAAGCTGCTACTGCCAACGCGGCGATCGCCAATGAAAAGCCTTTCATATGTGTTGCTCCGTGCATGAACTGTGGTTGATCGAGTCTTGCTGCCAGCGCTCATGAAGTTGTTCATGAGTACAGACCTGGATGGCAATTGTTGCACCCATGCACAAAGAGGCGCCGCTTGTTAATTTCCTATCGATTTAGGATATTAACTGATGCGAGGCTATACCGTTGCCACCGCGGCACTTGCACTCGATGTCCCTGTGAAATGGATCGACAACACCCTCTCCCATTACCGCGTGCCCGGAGTCTTCCAGGCAAGGCAGGGAATCGCGAGACGTCTCACTTCTGAGGCAGTAGTTGTCCTCGAAACCACACTACGCCTGATCCGGTCGCTGGAAATCCCGACGGCCCGGGCACTCCGCATTGCGCAGGAGCTCACAGCCACGGGGGGGTCTGTATATTCGACCGGCGGGTGCGAGGTGCGGCTGGACCTGGGCCAGCTCAGGGCCGCCGTGTCAGCGCGCCTGGCAGACGCGGTCGAAATCTCTCCCGTGCCTCGCCGCGGCCGGCCACGAAGCAGGTAAAAAGAATGGGGCGCCTTTTGGGCGCCCCATTCAATTCAATACCGCGGAACCCGCCTCAGCCGCTCTTCGTGACGTTCTCGGCAGCAGGACCTTTCTGCCCTTCGACGATGTCGAACTCCACCGTGTCACCTTCGGCGAGAGACTTGAATCCGTTGCCGGATATCGCGCTGTAATGCACGAAACAGTCTTTCTGCCCGTTGTCAGGGGTGATGAAGCCGAATCCCTTCGCATCGTTGAACCACTTTACCTTGCCTGTCGTACGCATTCCTGCTCCTGGTAGAAAATCCCGATTACGGCCGTGAACTCCGTCTCGAGACAACTTGGTGGCTTGGCTCACTATGAACCTCGCCGATGAAGCACTCGAGGATCCCTGACTGGGCTCCCAAGGCCGGGTTACTCGCGCGAAAGCATACAACGGTCAGGAAATACGGTCAAGAGAAAATTGTTTAAGGTTCTAGCAAGCGCACATTTGTGATGTAATACTGGGTTTCCCCAAAGCATGACGTTGGCACTCCTCGGTGCTGTGAATATGCCAGCGACACCCGCTTGCCGAGGTTCCGCTCGAGAAGGTGTGCAATCGAATCGTTTCTGACGCTGAACACGAAAATCTCGGGCATCGCACCCGGAAGATTTACCATCGCGAGTTCTCCCTCCCACGTCTTGCACAGCCATCCGCGTTTGGAAAGCTTCTGCGCGTAGCCGGCTCGCTCTCCAGTCGAGAATGCGTAGCTCAGTGTCAGCGCTGTCCAGCCAGCGAACAGCAGCAGGGGACCAAGCACAACCGCAGTCACGATCAGCTTGCGCCAGTGGCGCGCTTTCCATGAAGGCGCAGTCGATACGGGCTTATCAGTCATACTCGAGCTCCATTCAGGAATTAGCTTTATCGGTAGCCCGTCAAAACTATCAGTGACATTCAAGCCGCGCAGAAAATCCGTCACCGCCATCGTTGGCGGAGTTCCGGTTGGTTCATCCCATCCGGTCGTCGTGCAGTCGATGACGAACACCGATACGGCAGACGCAGTGGGGACCGCCATGCAGGTGGCCGATCTCGCTGCCTCAGGGTCACAGCTTGTTCGGATCACCGTCAACAACGACGAGGCCGCTGCCGCAGTCCCGGAGATAGCGAGTCGCCTTGCCGACATTGGAGTGAACGTACCGCTTGTCGGCGATTTCCATTACAACGGCCATCTTCTTCTCGCCAGATACCCGGAAACCGCTCGCACTCTCGCCAAGTACCGAATCAATCCAGGCAACGTCGGAACCAAGCGACGCGACGAGAATTTCAGCATCATCGCGCGCATCGCAGCTGAAAACCAGAAGGCAGTTCGAATAGGCGTTAACTGGGGCTCGCTCGACCAGGATCTCCTGACGCAGATGATGGATGCGAACGCCGTGAGTGCAGAACCGCTCGATGCAAAGGACGTCTACATCGAAGCGATGCTCGAGAGCGCACTCCGGTCAGCCGAGCTTGCTGAGGAAGCGGGGATTCCTCACGAGGCAATCATCATCTCCGCGAAGGTATCCGGAGTTCCCGACCTCGTTGAGGTCTACCGTCGCCTCGCATCACGTTGCGACTACCCGCTTCATCTCGGCCTCACCGAAGCAGGAATGGGCTCGAAGGGAATCATCTCGAGCGCGGCTGCGCTGGCAATCCTGCTCTCTGAAGGAATCGGCGACACGATTCGTGTGTCGCTCACTCCGCGGCCGGGAGGCGACCGCACTGAAGAGGTGCAGATCGCCCAGCAGATACTTCAGTCGCTCGAGCTGCGCCGCTTCAACCCGCAGGTTACTGCCTGCCCGGGCTGCGGTCGTACGACGTCGACATTCTTTCAGCACATGGCGGAAGACATCCAGACCTATCTCCGCGAACAGATGCCAGTCTGGAAGGATCGTTACCCAGGCGTCACCGATCTCAAGGTCGCTGTGATGGGATGCGTGGTGAATGGACCGGGCGAGTCGAAGCATGCGAACATCGGAATCTCACTTCCCGGAACGTTCGAGGACCCGAAGGCGCCGGTTTACGTAGACGGCAAGCTGATGGTCACGCTCAAGGGCGAGAATATTGTTCCGGAGTTCCTGCAGATTCTCGAGGATTACGTGGAGAGAACGTATTCCACCGCGCTGATCGCGTCCGGAGTGCCGAACTAGGCAGACTCCAGTGCAGCGACTGAAGCGCGCAGCTCTCCCACTATCGGCTCGTCGAATCCAATTTCTTCCAGACGGGCAAGCACATCGCGATACCATTTGACGGTGCCGGCTTTGCCTGCCTTGAATCTCGACCAGACAGAATGCGGATCTTCAGTGCGCCGCAGATCTGAAAGAATGGAGTTCGAGTTGTGCACTTTGTCGGCAGCGCAGACCCAGAGCGCCGACTCGTTCGCCTCGCTCAACCTCGCGAGGTAATCCTCCTTGCGCTCCTCAGCCTCCATCTCGACGCCGTCGTCATCGAGGTGCCGGTATGTGACGCCGAGTACCGTCTCGAGAACCTCGGCACCAAACTTCTCCCCGATTCTCTGCTCGAGCATCTGGCGCGTATAGCCGTCCTTCACGCAATCCTCGACGACGTCATGCAGCACGCCAGCGACGACGGTTCGTTCATCGCGTCCGTATCGCGTCAATATCACGGCAACGTTGGCAGGGTGAGTAAGGTAGGGAAGCTTGGTCCCTTTTCTTACCTGCCGGTCGTGATGCTTGGCGGCAAAGCCGAAAGCATGATTGATAGCGTCCGAATACCCTTTTGTCGTCATGGCTGTCTCGCGAACCACTTCACGATTTTCTCGAGCCCTTCGCGATCCCGCGCATCGAACGACGCGACTTTGTCGGAGTCGATGTCGAGCACTGCAACCAGCTCGCCCGCCCTGTCGAACACGGGCACGACGATTTCCGAGCGGGATCGCGGATCACATGTGATGTGTCCATCGAATGCAGTGACGTCATCTACGATAACGGTGCGCTTCTCGGCCGCCGACGTGCCACACACGCCCCGCCCAAACCGAATTTCCATGCACCCCAGCGTTCCCTGATACGGTCCAATGCGAAGGAGCTGGCCGGGCTCGGCGACACGATAAAATCCGGTCCAGAGGTGCCCGAAAGCGTGATGAATCAGGGCGCTGATAGTCGCCATCGCTGCAACGTCGTCGTGAATTCCCTCGAGCACTGCATCGACCTGCGTCACCAGTTCGTCGTATGCCTCGGCTCGGGGCAGGGCACTGAGGTCCAGCATTGTTTCGGCCATCAGATCTAGCGCGCTCCTACGAGTGTTGAATTGCCGCTTGTTCTGGAGCGACGCGGCTCCCTTGGTTCATCATTGGCTTCGATCACCGGCATATCGTCGTTCCACAGCACGAGTCCGTGAATCCGGAGGTCGTTCGCACGGAGTTTCTCCACGGATTCCTTCAGGCGAGCGATTCTCGTACGGGTGACACGTGCACATAAAACTACGTCAGGGCCCGGAACGATGCTGTCGGATCCTCGCAGCAGATACGCCGTTGGCGCAGCGATGACAACCAGGTCATACCGTCGTTCCATTCTTGCGAAATCTCCCCTGATTCTCTTCGCGACTTCGGCCCCTGCCGCACTCGGTCTGCTCGAGCCGCTTGGCAGAACGTCGAGGACACGGTCGCGACCAATTGTCGTCTGCACGATCGCTTCCGGCCAATCAGATGTCCCGGCCATGATCCCGGCAAGTCCGGGGTTCGACGCAATCCTGAAAACCGCAGCGATCGTGGAGCTTGCAGGGTCAACATCGACGAGCAGTGTACTGCGCGCTTCGTACGCCGCTGCCGCTGCAATGTTCGCTGCGACGGTTGCGACGATTGCTGCATCGTCCCCGGCAACGGTAACGATCGGAACGTTAGCCCCCGTTGCCGCAAGATGCAGATAGAGGCGGCGGTATCCCTCCGACACAACATCGATCAAAGGCGGATCTGACGCGTCTGCCTGGCGGCGGCTCCGTTCCGCAAGAATTTCTGACGGCTCGATTACCGTGAGAACCCTGACCCCTGTGACGTTTTCCGCCTCTCGCGGATCCGCAACGCTGGGATTCTTGAGCTCGACGAACAGCGCCGCCGCGAATCCTGCTGTCAGCGCAAGCACGAGCGCAGCCGCAAGCATCGCAAGCGGGGGAGCACCGACATTCGCAAGATTGCGCGCCCTCGCGGCTTCGCGGTCGATACGCTCGTTTGTCGCCCTGACCTGGGCAAGCGTTGCCGATGCACTCGCATACGCGCGCTGGGCATCCGCCTTCCGCGCGAGATACGCCGCTGTGTCTACGTTGATCCGCGGCGCCGCCGGGGCCTGGGGCGGGCGAAGTGTCGAAAGCTCCTGACGCAGAGATGATCGGCGGACTTCGGCCACAGCCTGAATCGAGCGTCCCACGGCCGTCGCGCGTGACGTAAGTGCGACATAAACCGGATCGACTCCACCTACTGCGCCAAATGCATCCCGCTCACGCTCGATTTCCGACAACTGGTCGAGCAGAGGTTGAACCTGCGGATCGCTTGCCAGTGGCGCCGACGTCGCCAGAGCCCGATATGAAGACGGAAGTGGCGCGTTGTTGGCGCGGTCTATGAGCCTGTTGAGAGCCGTCACATCGCGCGACAGCGCCTGCCTGCGAGCGATGGCCTGAGGGGGGAAAGTATCGACAACCTGTACCGGTGCCTGCGCAACGACGGTCCTTGCAACCTGCAGCGCGGAATCCACTGAGGCGATCTGCGCCACTGCGCGGCTGCGCTCCAGGACAATGCCACCCGAGTCGGGCCGTTCCTCGAGAATTGCCGAAACCTGTACCGCGGCTCTTGTTGCCTGTTTGGGCACCAGCACGAAGGCCATCAGCGCGGCGATGAACACCAGGCCGCCGACGATCCCCATCACCGCAAATCGCCGGGACGCATTTTTCGAGCGAGCTGACATCCACCAATAGCTCGCACTTCCAAAAGAACGGCTCATATCACATCAAATATGCAAGGTGAGCGCCCAGCGGGACGGAGGCAAAGAAAACGGGGGCATCTTTCGATGCCCCCGCCTTTTTCGCTCAGCCCGAAAAACTACTGAACCGTGACCTCTCCCTTCATTCCAAGGGCAAGGTGCGGCGTGCAGTTGAACGGGTACTTGCCCGCCTTGATGTTGGCAAACGAGACAGTGATCGACTCGCCGGCGTTCATCTTCATCGTGCTCGAGAGCTGCCCCATCTTCTCTGAGATGTTGGCGTCGAGCTGGCCCTGAACGTCCGCTGGGATCGTTGCAGGATCGAATGCCACGTTGTGCGGTCCGCCGCTGACCATCAGGAAGCGAATGCCGTCTCCGGCCTTCACCGTGATGTTGGCAGGCTCAAAGCGATAGCCCTGCGCATCTCCGAGCATCTTGACTTCGTGCGTGGTGCCCGTGATCGGGGCAGCCGTCGCCGTGCCGCCAGCTGCCGCAGGAGCGGCCGCAGGAGTTGCTGACATCGAGGTGTCGATCGCTACTGCCGACGTATCAGCAGCAGTTCCATCTCCACCGGCGCAAGCGCCGAGAACGATCGCGGTCGCCGCGAGCGTAATTCCGTATAAACGCATTTTCTAGAGGCCTCCAGTGCCGTACTAGGTACAACTTGGGTTATATAATTCCTCTCGCGAGGGCCCTCGCGAGACATTGTGAACTTATTCACAAGCCCCCACGAATGCAACGCAGTGCCCCTCCGATAGACCCGCTCTCCAGCCGCCTAGAAGCGCGTAATACGGTCCCGGCGAAGACGGCGCGGATCACCCACATATGCAAACCGGATTCCCTTCATATAGGTCCTGGCGACCCGGCGAACCGCCTCCGGAGTGACGCTCTTTAGCTCATCGACGAACTTGTCGGCGGTTCGGTAGTCGCCACGATATAGCTGCGCCCTTGCAAGGAAGTTTGCCTGGGCATCATTCGTCTCATTGTCGAGAAAATATTCAGTCAGGAATTGCTGCTCGAGCATTTCGAGTCCCGCCGGATCCAACAGTCCCTCCTGAAGCTCCCGGACTGCACGGTACATGAGGGTGAGCGCAGTATCCGGAGCGACTGTGGAGATCGATAGCCCGCCCGCGCTCGCAGCTTTGTCGAGAAAGGGCGCATGCACGTCATACGTCAGGTTCTGCCTCGTGCGTATCTCGGCGAACATCCGCCCGGTCAGCACTGAAGTCGCAATTCGCAGCGCGTGATAATCGTCGCTGTTGGCAAGCGGGCCACTGAAATAGCCGAGTATGTAGTTGGTCGGCAGCTCGCGCTGCTCGATCACGACTGATGAAGGCCGCTCAGGAATACGCTCCGGCAGCGTCCACATATAGTTGCCCTGCGGGAGTGCAGCGAGGGTCCGCGTTAAGAGCCGCTCTATGTGGGCACGATCGATGTTACCGACGACCACGAGCAACATCCGTGATTTTACGAACTGGCTCGCATGATAGTCCCGCAGCGCTTTTGCATCGATTGACGATATCGAGGCTTCAGTCCCTACTATCGGAATCCCATAGGGATGGCCTGAGAACGCGACACTGTCCGCCAGGTATTCCGCCAGTGCTTCCGGATCATCCCGGCGCTGCCTGATACCTGACACGAATTGCGACTTGATCAGCGCGATATCGGCGGGATCGAGCGTCGGCTGCATCACGCGATCCGCGAAGATGGCCCACGTTGAATCGAATACCTCGCGCGTCGTCCTGATACCGAACATCGTCCAGTCATCAGACGGAACCGTCGCTATCTCACTGCCGAGCAGGGACATCTTTCTGCGGAGAACAGCGCGCGGGTACTTCCGCGTACCGCGGTCTGAAATTTCGAGCAGCAATGGTTCAATTCCCGCATTGGCCGCCGTGACCTGGCGCGACCCCCCAAGCAGATAGAGGTTCGCGGCAACGACGTTGTTAGCATCGCTCTGGCGCAGGATGACTCTAATACCACCCACCTCGAAGCTCGTGGTCATCGTAGCGAGCGCAAGCGCAACTGAAAGCAGCATCAGTTCGCTCCTCTCGCCTTGAGCTCATCTGTCGTGAGCGACAGGGAGCGCCTCGCTGACGGCTCGATGAGAACTCCGACAATCCTCCGCTTCCCAATTATGTATTTCGTGGCATACCCGCGAAGATCGTTCACTGACTGCTGTGCCATGTTGTCAACGTAGCCCATGTAGTACTCGAGATTGGCGACGCTCCACCAGAACCCGAGTGTGTGAACGAAGTTTGAGGCCTTCTCGCGATCGAACGCCGATGACACCGTTCGGTGCGCTTTCACGGCTGCAAGCTCCGTCGGGTCGAAGTATCCGGGATCCTTGAACTTCGCGATCTCGACGTCGAGCGCATCGAGTGCCTTTCTCAGGTTTTCGGGAGATGTCTGGCCGCTGATTGTAATCGGACCGACGTTGTTGAGCGTGTAGTAGTTGACGCCCATGCTCTGCCAGAGCCCACTGTCGACGAGACGCTGCTGAAAATTCGAACCGGGATCGTTGAGCACGTCACTGAACACGTCGGCGGCATATGTAGCTCGAGGATCTTTCCCAACACTGGGTCC
>JBBREF010000002.1:0-80817 GCA_038203205.1 Gemmatimonadales bacterium
CGAACCTCACCGGCCAGATCCGCAACATCGCCGACGTGACGACGGCAGTCGCGAAAGGAGACCTGTCGCGCAAGATCACAGTCGATGGACAGGGCGAAATTCTCGAGCTCAAGGAAACCATCAACGCGATGGTGGACTCGCTCAGAATTTTCGCCGGCGAAGTAACACGCGTCGCCAAGGAAGTGGGAACCGAGGGACTGCTTGGCGGGCAGGCTGAAGTGCCTGACGTCGCCGGCACGTGGAAGGACCTGACTGACAACGTGAACTTCATGGCTTCGAACCTCACTGGTCAGGTGCGAAACATCGCCGACGTGACGACAGCAGTGGCGCGGGGCGACCTCTCGAGAAAGATCACTGCGGATGCGCGCGGCGAAATTCTCGAGTTGAAGAACACGATCAACATCATGGTCGATCAGCTCTCTGCATTCGCCGCCGAAGTAACCCGAGTGGCGCGAGAGGTGGGCACCGAAGGAAAACTTGGTGGACAGGCGAGTGTGCCGGGTGTCGGTGGAACGTGGAAAGATCTCACCGACAACGTGAATGCAATGGCGTCGAACCTTACCGGTCAGGTACGAAACATCGCCGACGTGACCACCGCAGTCGCAAAGGGAGACCTGTCGAGGAAGATCACGGTTGAGGCACGAGGCGAGACGCTCGAGCTGAAGAACACGATCAACACAATGGTCGACCAGCTCTCATCGTTCGCCGACGAAGTAACCCGCGTTGCAAAGGAAGTGGGAACGGAAGGAAAACTCGGTGGTCAGGCAAGCGTGCCGGGAGTCGGTGGAACGTGGAAGGATCTCACAGATAACGTGAACGCAATGGCCTCGAACCTCACGGGCCAGATCCGGAACATCGCCGACGTGACGACGGCAATCTCGCGCGGTGACCTGTCGCGCAAGATCACGGTCGACGTACAGGGCGAGATCCTCGAGCTCAAGAACACGATCAACGCGATGGTCGACTCGCTGTCGGTCTTTGCTTCTGAAGTGACGCGCGTTGCGCGCGAAGTGGGCAGCGAAGGGCGGCTGGGTGGACAAGCGGCAGTGCCGGGGGTTGCCGGCACGTGGAAAGACCTGACCGACAACGTGAACTTCATGGCCTCGAACCTCACCGGCCAGGTTCGAAACATTGCCGACGTTACGACAGCAGTCGCGCGAGGTGACCTCACTCGCAAGATGACAGTGGACGTGAAGGGCGAGATCCTCGAGCTGAAGAACACGATCAACACGATGGTCGACCAGCTTTCCGGATTCGCATCGGAAGTAACACGCGTAGCGCGCGAGGTAGGAACGGAAGGAAACCTCGGCGGACAGGCGGAGGTACCGGGCGTTGCCGGAACGTGGAAGGACCTCACGGACAACGTGAACACACTGGCCGGCAACCTCACGAGCCAGATCCGCAACATTGCGCTCGTCACGACGGCCGTCGCAAACGGTGATCTCTCGCAGAAGATCACAGTCGAGGTGCGCGGTGAAATTCTCGAGCTGAAGAACACGATCAACGCCATGGTGGACTCACTGCGAGTCTTCGCAGACGAGGTAACGCGCGTTGCAAAGGAAGTGGGCACCGAAGGAAAACTCGGCGGCCAGGCTGAAGTTCCGAACGCCGCGGGCACGTGGCGAGCGCTCACCGACAACGTGAACGCAATGGCGAACAGCCTCACGCTCCAGGTGCGGGCGATCGCCGAGGTGGCGACTGCGGTGACGAGGGGCGATTTGTCGGGTCAGATCACAGTCGAGACGCAGGGTGAGCTCGACGAGCTGAAGAACAACCTGAACCAGATGATCGCGAACCTGAAAGACACGACAGACAAGAACAACGAGCAGGACTGGCTGAAAACGAACCTCGCAAAATTCTCGCGAATGATGCAGGGGCAGAAGGATCTCGAGGCAGTGTCGAAGCTGATCATGTCGGAGCTCACGCCGCTCGTGTCAGCTAACTACGGCGCGTTCTACATAATGGAGAACGATGACAGTGTTCCGATCCTCAAGCTCATCGCGAGCTACGCCTTCAAGGAAAGGAAGCATGTCGCGAACCGCTTCCATCTTGGCGAAGGTCTCGTTGGTCAGTCGGCACTGGAGAAGAAGCCGATCCTGCTCACGAGCGTTCCCGACGACTACATCAGGATAACATCGGGTCTCGGGGATGCTGCGCCGCGCAACATCCTCGTGCTGCCGATTCTCTTCGAGGGTGAAGTGAAGGCGGTTGTCGAGCTCGCGTCGTTCCTCCCTTTCAGCCAGATCCACCAGATATTCCTGGATCAGCTGGCAGAGAGCGTCGGCGTCGTGCTGAACATGATTTCGGCGAACATGCGCACGAGTGAATTGCTCGAACAGTCGCAGCAGCTGACGCAGGAGCTCCAGAGCCAGTCGCAGGAGCTTCAACAGCAGCAGCAGGAGCTCAAGAAGTCGAACGCCGAGCTCGAGGCGCAGACTAAATCACTGCGCAGCTCGGAAGAACTGCTTCGCGACCAGCAGGTAGAGCTGCAGCAGGTCAACGAAGAGCTCGAGGAGAAAGCATCACTGCTTGCCGAGCAGAACAGGAAGGTCGAGCAGAAGAACGACGAGGTCGAGGCAGCGCGTCTTGCTCTCGAGGAAAAAGCCGAGCAGCTCGCGCTCAGCTCGAAGTACAAATCGGAATTCCTGGCGAACATGTCTCACGAGCTCAGGACTCCGCTCAACAGCCTCCTGATTCTTTCGAAGCTGCTCGCAGACAACAAGGACCAGAACCTCAGCAAGAAACAGGTCGAGTACGCGCAGACGATTCACTCGTCGGGAAGCGACCTGCTTTCCCTGATCAACGACGTGCTCGACCTCTCGAAGGTCGAAGCCGGCAAGATGGAAGTAAATCCTGCCGAGACATCGCTTGTCGAAGTGAATGCATCCATCGACAAGAGCTTCCGTCCGGTGGCCGAGCAGAAGGGGCTGACGTTTACCGTGAGCGTTGCGCCTGACCTGCCGGACGCCATTTTCACAGACGCGCAGCGTCTCGAGCAGGTACTGCGGAATCTGCTCTCGAATTCGTTCAAATTTACGAGTGAAGGCAGTGTCGAACTCAAAGTGCGGAAGGCGGAGAAGAGCAGGCGGTTCCTGCAGCCGTCATTGAATCACGCTGAGGGAATCGTTGCCTTTGCGGTGACGGATTCAGGCCTTGGCATCGCACCCGAGAAGCAGCGTCTCATCTTCGAGGCGTTCCAGCAGGCTGACGGAACGACAAGCCGGAAGTTCGGCGGTACAGGCCTTGGCCTCTCGATCAGTCGAGAGATCGCGCGACTGCTCGGAGGTGAAATCAAAGTCGAGAGCGCGCTTGGCAAGGGGAGCACGTTCACTCTCTTCCTGCCAGTGCGTTATCGCGAGCATCCGGACATGCCGCGGTCGCCCTCTCCGGTCGCAGAGGCGGCGCGAACACCGCGCATTACGCCCAACCCGACGTGGCGCCCGACACCTTCGCGGGGAACCGCGGCTGCACCGGCGCCGGCGCCGGTGCCGGAGCGTCGCGCCTCGCAGTATGTCGTGGAGGATGATCATGAGCACATCGAACCGGGCGAGCGAACGGTCCTTATCGTCGAGAATGATGTGAATTTCGCGAAGATCCTCCTTGGCATGGCACGGGAGAAAGGATTCAAGGCTGTCGTGTGTCTAGACGGAGACAGCGGTCTGGCCGCGGCGCATGAATACCGTCCTGACGCCATAACGCTGGACATCGACATGCCGGGGCTCGATGGGTGGAAGGTACTCGAGCGACTCAAGCATCATCCGAGCACGCGCCATATCCCCGTTCACATCATCAGCGGAGTCGAGCGACGGCAGCAGGGCCTCAAGGCCGGGGCGCTCGCGTATCTCGCCAAGCCCGTCAGCAAGGACGCGCTCGACGAAGCGTTTTCGCGAATCGCGACTTTCATCGACGACGTTCCAAAACATCTGCTCGTCGTCGAGGATGATGAGGATCAGAGGAACGCGATCGTCGAGCTGATCGGTCACGAGGACGTGGAGATCACGGCGGTGGAATCCGCCGAGCGCGCGCTCGAGGAGCTGGATTCAGCGAAGCGGTACGATTGTGTAGTGCTCGACCTGGGCCTGCGCGACATGAGCGGTTTTGACTTCCTGGAGAAAGTGAAGTCAGACTCGTCAAAGGCCGATCTTCCGATCATCGTCTATACCGGGAAGGAGCTGACCCAGGCCGAGGAGACGAAGATCAGGCGTTACGCCGAGACGATCATCGTCAAGGATGTGCGGTCGCCGGAGCGCCTGCTGGACGAGACTGCATTGTTTCTGCATCGCGTCGAGGCGAAGCTGCCGGAACAGAAGCGGAAGATGCTCGAGCAGCTGCATGATGCCGATGCGGTCATCGCTGGCAAGAAGGTCCTCGTAGTCGATGACGACGTGCGCAATATTTTTTCGCTCACGAGCGTGCTCGAGGACCACGGCATGATCGTGCGCTTCTCCGAGAATGGGAAGGATGCGCTAAAGTCGCTCGAGGAGGACCCGAACGTCGATGTGATCCTGATGGACGTGATGATGCCGGAGATGGACGGGTATCAGACGACGAGAGCGATCCGTGAACTTGACAAGTTCAAGTCGCTGCCGGTCATCGCGCTTACTGCAAAGGCGATGAAGGGCGATCGGGAGAAATGCATTGCTTCCGGAGCGTCAGATTACATCACGAAGCCTGTGGATACCGAGCAGCTCCTGTCACTGTTGCGTGTGTGGCTCTACAAGTAGACGAGACAACGCCCTCGGCGGCAGCAGACGAGTCGCCGTACGACCCGGACCTCGAACGAATCGAGATCGAGCTCCTGCTCGAGGGCATATACAGGAATTACGGATTTGACTTCCGCTCGTATGCGTACGCGTCGATAAGGCGCCGCCTGTGGAAGAGAATCGAGGCTGAGGGGCTCCAAACCGTGAGCGCGCTTCAGGCGAGGGTGCTGCACGAGCCGCAGCTGATGGAAAAGCTCCTGCTCGACCTCTCGATAAATGTCACAGCGATGTTTCGCGATCCCGGATTTTACCGGGCGTTCCGGGAGAACGTGGTTCCGCTGTTGCGCACTTACCCCTTCATAAGGTTGTGGCATGCAGGGTGCGCAACGGGCGAAGAGGTGTATTCCATGGCTATCCTGTTGAAAGAGGAAGGTCTCTACGATCGCTGCCGCATCTATGCCACTGACATAAACGAGGTAGTGTTGCAGAAGGCGAAAGCAGGGATATTTCCGCTTGACCGGATGCAGGAGTACACCGAGAACTACATCAGTGCGGGCGGGAAGCGCGCGTTCTCCGATTACTATCTTGCCAAGTATGGCGGCGCGATCTTCGACGACTCTCTCACGCGCAACGTCGTGTTCTCATTGCACAACCTCGTTACCGACAGGTCGTTCGCGGAGTTCAACGTGATACTCTGCCGGAATGTGCTCATCTACTTCGACAAGAGTCTGCAGGGCCGTGTTCACGGGCTTTTCTATGACAGTCTCGCGATGTTCGGCATTCTCGTGCTCGGCAGCAAGGAGTCGCTGCGTTTCTCACCATACGAAGAGTGTTATGAGCAGATCAACGGACAGGAAAAGATCTACCGGAAGGCAAAGTGAGCGACATCGCGATCGCGGTCATCGGGGCTTCGTGGGGAGGACTTGGTGCGGTAAGTCGGCTCATCGCCGCGCTGCCCGCCGGATTTCCGATTCCGCTTGCGATCGTTCAGCATCGCAGCAGGCACGCTGACAACCTGCTTGCATCGTTGCTCCAGGACGTCACGGAGTTGCGGGTTGTCGATGTCGAGGACAAGGAGCCGCTCGAGCCGGGTAGTGTGTACATCGCCCCGGCCAACTATCATATGCTGGTGGAAAGTGGATACCTGTCGCTCACAACTGATCCGCTGGTGCGCTTTAGCCGGCCTTCGATCGACGTGACGTTCATATCCGCTGCCGATACCTATCAATCGAAAACGCTCGGCATCGTGCTGACCGGTGCGAACGATGACGGTGCACGCGGGCTGGCGCACATGGTGAAGCTTGGGGGAAGGGCAATCGTACAGGATCCCGCGACAGCCGAGAGTGCGACCATGCCGCTCGCGGCGCTGAACGTTGTACCGCAGGCGGAGGTACTCGACCTCAGCAGAATCCCGGCGCGGCTCATCGCCTTGTCGAAGGACCCGCTGAAAGTAAAGCTCGCGAACCCCGACCCTCACGCACCGCGTGAGGTTTCGACGTGACTGAAGATCGCAGGGTGAACCTGCTCCTCGTCGATGACCGGCCGGAGAACCTCCTGGCGCTTCAGGCGATTCTCGAACCGCTTGGACAGACGCTCGTGTCGGCTCAGTCGGGTGAAGAGGCGCTGAAGTGTGTGCTCCAGCATGAGTTTGCCTGCATCCTGCTCGACGTGCAGATGCCTGATATGAACGGTTTTGATGTCGCGCAGATCATCAAGTCGCGCGAGAAGTCGCGCTATATCCCGATCATCTTCCTCAGCGCGATCAGCAAGGAAGACGCGTACGTGTTCAAGGGTTACTCGATGGGCGCTGTCGACTATGTCTTCAAGCCCTTCAATCCAGATGTGCTGCGATCGAAGGTAGCGGTGTTTGTCGATCTCTATATGAAGCAGCAGCAGCTGATGGAGCAGGCCGAGTTGCTTGCGGACAGCCAGAGACGCGAGTTGGAGCTCGAACATCGTGCGGAGCTACTGGAGGCAGAGGCAAAATCCGCCGCGCAGCTCACCGAGCTGAACATCAAGCTCAAGGAGCGGCAGGGAGAGCTCGAGCAGGCGATGGGTGTGCGTAACCGATTCTATGCGTCAATGAGTCACGAGCTCCGCACTCCCATTAACGCGGTAATCGGCTACAGCACGTTGATGATCGACAACATTTATGGGCCGCTCAACGAAAAGCAGCGCGAGGGCCTTCAACGGACACTTCGTGCGGCGAGACATCTGCTCGAGCTCGTCAACGATGTGCTCGACCTCTCGAAGATCGAGGCGGGGAAGATCGAGCTGGCGCTCGCGCCGGTTAATATCGCGAACCTGATAGATGACTTGTTCGTGACCGTGCGCCCTCTGGCTGATGAGCATGGCACGACCCTGAGCTTCGTGCGTCCGGAGCAGAACATCTCGATCGTGACCGATCCGCGCCGGGTGCGCCAGATTCTCCTGAATCTTCTCTCCAACGCGATCAAGTTCGGAAAGCAGAAACCGATCAGGGTCGAATGCGGGCCGCTGGACGAGGGGGGAGTGACCATCTCTGTAATAGATGAGGGAGAAGGCATATCTGACGAAGACCAGCAGCGCATTTTCGAGGAGTTCGTCCAGGTATCTCCGCACCAGCAGATGGGGACCGGACTCGGCCTTCCAATTTCGCGCCGACTTGCGACGCTGCTGGATGGATCGCTCGAGGTGACCTCGACTCCTGATGAGGGAAGCGTCTTCACGCTTCAGCTACCCGCCGAAAGCTCGCCAAGAGTTGTGGACGAAACCGAAGAGGAGCCGGTCCTGCCGGCCCTGGATGAAGGGGCCAAAAAAGGGGTCCACGTGGCATAGAGCCTGCCTCCTTATGGGTGTCGGGCCGCGCGATGCGGCCGCCAAACGGAGGAAGTTATGACGAATATCAAAAAGTTTATTCTGGTTCCAGCGGCCATTCTGGCAGTAGCGGCTTGCGGACGGGATGACAGCAGTAAGGTCGATGAGGCGTTGAACGCCGATCTGTCCCTGGCGGCTCAGGCTCGTCCCTATACAGCGATGGACAGCATTTCGGCCATGGAGCGCGCCTACGCAGCTCAGGGGCTTGCCCCGGTCGGTTATGCCCCAGCCGGATACGCTCCGGTTTACAGCCAGCCAAAGCCAGCGCCTGTTCGTGAGCGTGTAGTGTACCGGGATCGCCCGGTCTACCGCAGCACAAGCACGGCCTCGGCACCGCGCAAGACGACCGTCGTCAAGCACACCAAGCGTGATGCGGCGATCGGAGCGGCGGCAGGTGCAGCGATTGGTGCGGTTACCAGCCGTGACAAGCTCAAGGGCGCAGTCATCGGCGGTGTCGCCGGTGCAGTGCTCGGCGGCGTGATCGGAAACAACGTCGACGTCCAGAAGCGTTAAGCCAGACCTGAACGACCTAAAGCCCCCGTGCCTCCTTGGTGCGGGGGCTTTTTTTGCCTGAGTCCTGCAAGAATGTCATATGTTCTTTTGACATCATATTTGTGATCGCACGCCCGAGGGCTTGTCTCATTGTCTCGCGATTTCGTCCGCTGCGCGAGACTTTGGAACGGGGGGTGGTATGGCCGGATAGACGCCGAGCGCTATTACGTCTCGGATGATGAATCTGGAGCACGCGCTGCCTGGAGCGAAGCGCTCCGAATCCGCTGTCGCTGCAGTTAGCAATTAGCAGCACCAGCTCGTAGCTATTAGCGTGCAGCGATTGCTAACAGCCAGGAGCTGGTGCTGCTAACCGCTAACTGCACGCTTTTGAGTTACTGTCTCGAGCGTGCGGGCACCCGGCGAAAGCTGGAGGCACCCCAAAGGCCCTGAGCCGGGGTTTTCGACTTCTTTGAGGACAGGGTTTTCCCCTCTTGTAATGGCCATGCCCGAGGGGTAGGATGAGGCTCTGTGAATAACGATACTCAGCGCCTCCGTGCGTTATGCGTTGGCCGGCATCAATTCCTCTCCGACCACGTCGCAAGATTCTTTGGATCGCTCGGAATCGACACCCGTCACGCGGTCGGTCTTCAGCATGCCCTTGTCGAATCCCGCGATTTCAATCCCGACGTAGTGATCGCCGAATACGAGCTTCTGGCAATGCTGTCGCTCGAAGCGTGGGAAAAGGACGAGCTGTTATCGCGCACTGCTGTCATCGCCGTGAGCCTCACGCGGCGGCCGCATGAAGTGCATCTGCTCGACGTCAACGGAATCGCCGGATTTCTTTACCTGCCGTTGCTCGATGTGGTAACCGCCGAAAAGATTATCGCCGCCGCTGCCGCATCCTCGCGAAGACGCTATGTCCCATCGGCTCCGGCTACCCTCGGGAATGCGGAAGCCGTAATCCGGGCCTGATCGCGGCTTTACCCTCTCAAACGCCTCGACAATCCCTTAAATTGGGGCATGTCGAGTGACCCAATCACAAGCGTCTTCAACGACGGCTACATCGCTGAAGTTTTCGAGTCATATCGTCGGGATCCGTCATCTGTTGACGAGTCGTGGCGACAGTTCTTTCGTTTCGCCGAGAATCTCGGTGGCGCCCTTCCCGCCGCCGCGGGTGCCCCTTCGCAGGCGACCGACGCGTCATCGCTCAAGAAGGCCGCCGCCGCCGCATCCCTTGTCGACTCGATTCGAGCCTACGGGCACCTGGCCGCGCAGATAGATCCCCTCGGGAATACTCCACCGGGAACGCCCGAGCTTACGCCTGAATTTCACGGTTTGAGCGAAGACGATCTCGTCACGATTCCCGGCGAAGTGCTCAGGTCCTCCGAGCCCACAGTTGCCGATGTAGTCACGCGCCTTCGCTCCCTATACTCGAGCAACGTCGGATTCGAGTTCGATCACCTGGGCAAAGTCGAAGAACGTGAGTGGCTCAAATCCCAGATCGAGAGCGGACGCGTTCACGAGCCGTTGAGCGCAGCTGAGAAAAAGGCTGTGCTCCGTCGCCTGACTGAAGTCGATGGACTCGAACGGTTCCTGGGCAGGGCCTATCAGGGCTACAAGCGCTTCTCCATCGAAGGCATCGACATGATGGTGCCGATGCTCGACACGGCGATTGATTCATCTGCGACACACGGCGCGAGCGAAGTAGGCATCGCAATGGCGCATCGCGGGCGCATCAATGTCCTGGCTCACATTCTCGAGAAGCCTTACGAGACGATCTTCGGCGAGTTCGAGGGGAGACACGCGGCGACAAACGCCGAAAGTGGCACCGGGGATGTGAAGTACCACCTCGGCTTCACTGCTGAACGGAAAGTCGGGGAAGGGAACGTTCGCGTTTCGCTGATTCCGAACCCCAGTCATCTCGAGCTCGCGAATCCTGTGCTTCAGGGAGTGACCCGCGCCAGGCAGACGATCATTGCCGCCGGGGGCGAGCGCAACGAGGCGAGCGTGGTGCCCGTGGTCATTCACGGTGATGCGGCGTTTCCAGGCGAAGGAGTAGTCGCCGAGACGTTCAACATGTCGCGACTGCGCGGGTATCGTGTCGGCGGAACGCTTCACATCATTGCGAACAATCAGGTTGGATTTACGACAGACCCGATCGACGGACGCTCGACGCACTACTCGAGCGACCTCGCGAAAGGATTTGAGGTTCCGATCGTTCACGTGAACGCGGAAGATGCGAACACGTGCGTGCGGGTGATGCAGCTGGCTGTCGAGTATCGCGCGAAGTTCGACAAGGATTTTCTTGTCGATCTGGTCGGCTATCGCCGCCACGGCCACAACGAGACTGACGAGCCCGCGTTCACTCAGCCGGCGATGTACACGCAGATACGTCTGCATCCAACACCGCGGGAAGTCTGGGGACAGCGTCTCGTCGATGAGGGCGTGATGAGCGCCGAAGAAGTGACGGCGCTCGAAGCTGAGATTACCGCGAACTTCGAACGCATCCAGAGCGGTGCATCGGCCAGCGACGGCGAAAAGTCAGCGCCGGGTGAAGTCGTGAAGGCGACCGACGCCGATGGCCCATCGCGCGTTGAAGGTCCGACCGCGGAACAACTCGTCGCGCTGAACGAGCAGCTGCTGGCATGGCCGCAGTCGTTCAGGCCGAACGCGAAACTTTCGAAGACTCTTCGCAGGCGTCGTGAGACGATGGGAGACGCGGGCGGAATCGACTGGGGTCACGCCGAGGCGCTGGCGTTCGCGTCGATGCTGGTGCAGGGAACATCGGTGCGCATGACCGGGCAGGATATCGAGCGCGGCACATTCTCGCATCGTCAGGCTGTCCTGCACGATGCGGAGACCGGGGAAAAATACACGCCGCTTCAACATCTTCCCGATGCGAGCGCTCATTTCGAGATCTTCAACAGCCCGCTGTCCGAGACAGCAGTGCTCGGTTTTGAATATGGCTTCAGCACGGCGATGGAGAATGCGGTTGTCCTGTGGGAAGCGCAGTTCGGAGACTTCGTGAACGTTGCGCAGCCGATCATCGACCAGGTCATCGTTTCCGATCGCGCGAAGTGGGGTCAGATCTCATCGATAGTAATGCTCCTGCCGCACGGATATGAGGGGCAGGGCCCGGAGCATTCGAGTGCGCGGCTCGAACGGTTTCTGCAGTCGAGCGCGGAGAACAACATGTATGTGGCGTATCCGTCGACGCCGGCGCAGTACTATCACATCCTGCGCAGGCAGTCGACAGACGAGCGTCGTCGTCCACTCGTGCTGATGCAACCGAAGAGCCTGCTGCGGTTGCCAGAGGCGGCTTCGCGACTGTCGGACCTCGCTGAGGGATCGTTCGCAACGGTGATCGATGATTCAGCGGTTGCCGAGCGGCGTGACCAGGTAACGCGCCTGGTGTTCTGCACGGGAAAGATGTACTACGATCTTGCGGCGAAGCGTGAGCCACATGTCGCGCTGGTTCGTGTCGAGCAGCTGTATCCGTGGCCGGATAAGGAGGTTGCGGCGATCGTCGACTTGTATCCATCTGTCGAGGAAGTGGTGTGGGCACAGGAAGAACCGAAAAACATGGGTGCGTGGACTTATGTCTCGCCGCGTCTCCGTGTGTCGACTGGCAATGCGATGATCGTGCGGTACGTCGGCAGGCCGGAGCGCGCGAGTCCTGCCGAGGGTTATGCGTCTGCCCACAAGAGCGAGCAGGAGAGGATTGTGTCGGAGGTAGTTGCGCCGTTGGCGACGCCCGGTGGTGCGAGACGGCGGAGTGCCGTCGCTAGTCAGTAGCCTGAGCTTCGAGAGCCGTCGTAGATGAAGCGCTCTTACTCCGCGGTCGCAGGGGCGCTGCTCCTGACGCCGTTGCTCGTTGCTGCGCAGTCGCCAGCCGCGCAACCGGCGACGAGCCTGCCAGTCGAGCAAGGCCCGGTTGACTGCTACGATTGCGGCGGCGAGTCGATGAGAGTCCTGCTGGTGGGGGCGCATCCTGACGACGAGGATACCAATCTCATCGCATGGCTACAGAAGAGCCGGCGTGCCCAGACAGCGTACTTGTCGCTTACGCGTGGTGATGGCGGTCAGAACCTGATCGGCAACGAGCTCGGAGAAGAGCTGGGGATCATTCGCACTGAAGAGTTGCTTGCCGCCCGGCGTGTGGACGGAGCGCATCAGTTCTTTTCTCGAGCATACGATTTCGGCTTTTCGAAGAGTGCTGCCGAGACTTATGCGCACTGGCCGAAAGATTCCCTCCTGAACGATGTGGTGACCGTAATTCGGTCGTGGCGGCCACACATCATCGTGACGATGTTCTCCGGAACTCCGCGCGATGGGCATGGCCATCACCAGGTTTCTGCACTGCTGGCGAAGGAAGCGTACGCACTGTCGGGCGACACGATCAGGTTTCCGGTTCGTACCTTTGGGGTGCCGTGGACCGCGCTCAAACTCTATCAGACCGCTCGATTCCAGCCTGATTCCGCCACTGTCAGGGTCAACGTGGGCGAATACAATCAGAATCTCGGGCGTTCGTACGCGGAGATTGCCGGCGAAAGCAGGTCGCAGCACAAGTCTCAGGGGTTTGGTGCGCTTCAGCGAAAAGGTGTCGTCTGGAACTACATCCAGCGCCTTGCCACGAGAGTGAACGAGCAGACACCCGCGAAATCTGAAGTTTCGATGTTCGATGGAATCGCGATCGACAAAGGTGTGACGACAGGGTCCCTCAACCTGCTACAGCACGTGGCTCTGGAAGCGTTCGCAGACCGCCGGGATCTCGCGCTCGGCGACAGCGCCCGTGTTACCGCTACCATTTACAATCGCAGTCGCGAAACGATATTCGTAACGCCAGTGCATTCACCTGATGTAAGAGTGGCGGGTCCTGTGACGAGGGTCCGAGTGCAACCCGACAGCGCGTACCAATGGCCTTTGTACATGAAAGGCGCGAGGCTCTCGATGCCATGGTGGCTCGCCACACCGCGAAATGGTGACCTGTTCTCACCGAGGCTGCCAGTGCTGCGAGCACGCGAAGACCTGTGGCAGATGCCCGAGGATATTCGGTCGCAACAAACCTGGGTTGCCGCTATGGTCGAAGTGGGCGGTGGGATGCTCGAGTTTATGCCGGAAATAACGGCACCGATTGTCTTCCGCTATCTCGATCCGATACGAGGCGACGTTCAACGTCCGGTTGCAGTTACGCCGAGGATAAGCGTGAGCCTCGAGAACTCCCAGGAGCTGGCTCGAGCAAGCACCCAGCTCGATCGCTTCTTCAAGGTGACGTTACGGTCCGCGGTGATGAAAGCGCAACCGGTTGTGGTGTCGCTCACCGTGCCCGCAGGACTCAATGTCGATTCCGCATCGAGATCGCTCACTCTCGATTCCGCTGGAACTCGAACAGTGACTTTCAGAGTTCGAGGACGACTGGCTCCTGGCACCCATGCAGTCAGTGCGCTCGCAAACGCGGGAAGCGAGACGTTTGCGAGCGGCTACATACCGATCGAATACGATCACATAAGTCCGCAGCGTCTGTATCGCCCGGCCACGGTTTCTCTTAAAGCTGTTGACCTCAGCGTTCCCGCAAAAACGAACATCGGGTACATCCACGGTGTCGGCGACAAGGTCGCTCCTGCGTTGTCACAGCTGGGGATCCCCGTCACGATGGTCAACCCCGCAGATATCCCGACTCTAGACCTGGCGCAGTTCAGTGCGATCGTCGTGGGCCCGCGGGCCTACGAGGCGAGTAGCGAGCTGACCTACAACAACGGCAGCCTGCTCAACTACGCGCGCAACGGCGGCACCCTTGTCGTGCAGTACGGGCAGTACGAGATGATGCGACCCGGAGTCATGCCCTACGCGATTACGATATCCCGACCGCATGATCGCGTCACTGAAGAAGTTGCTCCAGTCACGATACTCGATGCGTCGAGCCCGGCGCTCACGTCGCCGAACAGAATTACTGCTGCCGACTTCGAAGGGTGGGTGCAGGAACGCGGGCTATACATGCCCCGCACCTTTGACGGACATTTTGGCCCTGTTATCGAAATGAATGATCCCGGTGCACCGCCTAACCGCGGAGGGATACTCGTCGCGCCTTACGGCAAGGGATTGTACGTCTACACGACGCTCGCATTCTTCCGGCAGCTGCCCGCAGGCGTCAGCGGCGCTGCCAAACTCTTCGTCAACCTCATCTCGAGCGAGGCGCAGGGCGTGACTCAAACGCAGACCAAGGCGGGCTCGCAATGAAACGGTGGCATATCGCTGTCCTGGCAATCGCATTGTCAGGCTGCTCGAAAGACGACAGGACTGTACTCACCGTCTACTCCCCACACGGCAAAGACCTCCTCGGCTATTTCGAGACTGAGTTCGAGAAAGTGAACCCGACAATCGACGTGCAGTGGGTCGACATGGGATCACAGGAGGTTCTCGACCGCATCAGGGCTGAGAAGGAGAATCCGCAGGCAGACCTGTGGTTCGGTGCTCCGGCCGAGGCTTTTGATCGCGCCACCAAGGAGGGATTGCTCTTGCCGTATATCCCGACATGGTCGAACGCGGTCAGTGTGGAAGGACGGGACGCGGCCGACAACTGGTACGGCACGTACCTAACGCCCGAAGTGATTGGCTACAACACAGATGCGGTGACGAAAGAGCAGGCGCCGAAGGACTGGGACGACGTGCTCGATCCGAAGTGGAAAGGCAAAATTCTCATTCGCGACCCAATTGCGTCGGGTACGATGCGCGCGATCTTCGGCGCAATCATCGCCCGCTCTGTTGCACGGACGGGATCGCCGGAGAGCGGATATGAGTGGCTCAGAAAACTCGATGCGAACACGCGCGAGTACACACTCAACCCGACGATCCTCTACCAGAAACTTGGTCGGCAGGAAGGCGTGATTACACTGTGGGACATGCCTGATATCGCGACCCTGAAATCGCGGCTCAGCATTCCGGTCGACTACATCATTCCTTCGAGCGGTACGCCTCTGCTTGTCGATGGCATCGCTGTCGTGCGCGGAACGAAAAAACTGGAACAGGCAAAGCTCTACTATGAATTCGTAACTACGCCCGAGGCGATGAAAACCGCGGCCGAGAAATATCTGAGGATTCCGGCGCGGACCGATATCGCGCAGGCGGATCTGCCACAGTGGATTCAGCAGGCCAATCGCGAGATCAAGCCGATGCCGGTGGACCGAAAGGTGATGGCGGACAGCCTGAATGCGTGGATGAAGTACTGGGACTCCAACATCCGGAACAGCAGCAGGCGCACGCAGTGAGCAAAGGATCGCTCGTGCTCGAGCGGGTTACGCGGCGCTTTGGAGAGCATGTAGCGGTCAACGAAGTGTCGTTCGAGGTCCCGGCTGGTGAGCTGCTTGCGCTCATCGGCGCGTCGGGGTCGGGAAAGACTACGACGTTGAGGATTACTGCCGGATACGAGACGCCGGACAGCGGCAAGGTGCTGCTCGATGGGCGTGATATCACGTCGCTGCCGCCGCAGAAACGCGACTTCGGAATGGTGTTTCAGCACTACGCGCTGTTTCCGCACATGCCTGTTCAGGACAACGTCGCGTTCGGCCTTGAGGCGCGCGGCGTGCCAAAGGCGACGAGGCTCGAGAAAGCGCGGAGCGCTCTTGCAGCGGTCGGGCTCGCAAATGCAGGGCCTCGCAGCATCCAGTCGTTATCGGGAGGCGAGCAGCAGCGTGTGGCGCTTGCGCGCGCGCTGGTGATCGAGCCACGCGTGCTCCTGATGGATGAGCCGCTGTCGAACCTCGATCCGATATTGAGGCAATCGACCCGCGATGAGCTGAGGTCAATGCTGCATCGTGTTGGCGTGCCCGCTCTGTTCGTAACGCACGACCAGGAGGATGCCTTCGCGATCGCTGATCGCATCGCTCTCATCAGGAGCGGCAAGCTGCTCCAGGTCGGAACGCCGGAGGATCTTCACGATCGTCCGGCATCGCTTGGTGTCGCAACCTTCATCGGCAGGTCGACGATTCTGCCTGCCGAGATCACGGGTCCGGATCGGGTTGCGATAACGATCGGTGGCGTGAGACGCGAGCATACTTCGACCAGCCCGGATGGCGTTGCGCCGGCTTCACCCCATGTCGTTCTTCGACCCGATGCTATGGAGATCTCGTCAGATGAATCTGACGGATGGAAAGGTAAGGTCGTGAACCGTCGCTTCACCGGAGGCAGCGCCGTATACAAGATCCAGATGACCGGTGACGTGGTTCTGGAGGTCAACTCTCTCAAGATGGACCTGCGGGAGGGAGATACCGCCAGCGTGATTGTGAAGCGAGAGCCAGTTCCCGTAGTGAGCGGCAACGACTGACGATGCGCGATACGCGTAGAAGCTGGCTACTCGCTCTGCCGGTTCTCGTGGTGCTTCTCTGGACAGTCGCATTCCCCAACGTCGCGGTGATTTTCGGCAGTTTCGAGAACGGGCTCGGTCACTGGCGAGAGTTCATCAACAGCCCATCCGATCGTGAAGCGCTGTCGACGAGCATCTTCATCTCGGTCGCCTCGGTAATAGCGTCGCTTTTCATCGGTGTCCCGCTCGCATTTCTCCTCAGTCGTTTCGAGTTTCCCGGGCGAAAAGTCCTGCGTATTGTCGCGACTCTGCCTGCTGCACTTCCACCGCTTGTCGGTGTGATCTCGTTCCTGTTCCTGTTCAGTGAGAGCGGCGTGTTCACGCGAGCCGTTCAGCGCTCGTTCGGGATGGAGGAAGCACCCTGGCGACTCACAGGGGTATGGGCCATCGTGTTCGTGCACGCGTACACCATGTACGTGTACGTCTTCCTCTTCGTGTCCGCAGGACTCGAGCGATTCGATACGACGCTCGACGAAGCTGCATCAGGACTCGGCGCAAGCGGATGGCAGCGTCTCAGACGAGTGACCCTCCCTTTGCTCACCCCGGCGATCGCCGGATCGATGCTGCTGGTGTTCATGACATCGCTGGGATCGTTCTCCGCGCCGTACGTCTTTGGCGGAGGCATCCGTGTGTTGTCGACTCAGATCGTGGCGTCGAAACTCAATGGTGCGATGGGGCTTGCATACGTCGAGACCACGGTGCTTGCCCTCGCCGCAGTCGCCGGGCTCGTGTTGTACAGGTGGCTCGAGCGAAAGCGGAAGTACACGTCGTCGGGTAAGGGGTCAGCGACGAGACGTGTAATAACGTCTAGGAAGGCGCAGGTCGCGGCGGCAGTGTTATCGACCGTGCTCGTGATAATGCTGATTCTCCCTCACCTGATGGTCATTCTCGTTTCGTTTGCCGTCGACGGTGTGTGGACTACGCAGGTCCTGCCGCCGGCGTACACTCTCGACAATTATCGCCGGCTTGTTTCCGAGACTGCTCTGTGGAAACCAATAATGAACAGCGTGTCGATGGCACTGATCGCGACCACGGCGAATGTCGTCGTATGCTTCGTCGCCGCGTATCTCATCGTGCTGCGCAAGTTTACCGGCCGCCGGATGCTCGAGCTGCTCGTAGCGCTTCCGTGGGCGATTCCGGCGACTGCAATCGCTCTCGGACTTGCAGCGACGTTCAACCGCAATGACCTGTTATCCGGGCGCGTTTTGCTCGTCGGAACGTTCTGGATTCTTCCACTCGCTTACTTCATCAGAGGAATTCCTCTGGTCGCTACCGCGGTCGAGAGCTCGCTGAGGCAGCTCGACCCAGCGCTCGAAGATGCCGCGCGCGGACTAGGCGCATCGTGGTGGCTGACGATGAAGCGGGTGGTTCTGCCGGCGGCCCGGCCGGGCCTGATTGCCGGCGCACTTCTGGCGGCCGTTACCGCCGTCGGCGAGTTCGTTGCCAGTGTCGTTCTCTATACACACGCGAACAGGCCGATCTCGATCGAGATTCTCGCGCAGCTCCGTGCACTCGCGTTCGGAACGGCCGCCGCGTACAGCGTGCTGCTCATTTTCCTTGTACTCATTCTCACGTTCACTGCGCGCAGTCTCGAGGAAAGGATGGCCTGATGGCGCGTCCGCATATCGTCATCATCGGTGGCGGGTTCGGCGGTCTGTATGCGGCGCGCGCACTTCGTGCTGCCAGTGCGGACGTCACTGTCATCGACAGGACGAACCATCATCTTTTTCAGCCGCTGCTGTACCAGGTGGCGACGGCCGCTCTTTCGGCGGGCGACATAACGGCGCCGATCAGGCATGTGTTACGCGGTCAGTCGAACACAAAGGTCCTTCTCGCCGAGGTCCGCAAGATCGACGTGGAGCGCCGGGTCGTAGCGATCGACAGGCCTGAGCGCGAGATATCGTATGACTATCTCATTGTCGCGCCCGGCTCACGTCACGCGTATTTCGGTCATGACGAGTGGGAGAACGATGCGCCGGGGTTGAAGGCAATCGAGGACGCTTCCGAAATTCGGCGACGTTTCCTGCTCGCCTTCGAGCGAGCCGAGAAATCTGAGGATGCAACAGAGCGCGAGGAGTACATGACGTTTGTAGTTGTCGGTGGCGGGCCCACGGGAGTGGAACTGTCTGGCGCATTTCCTACGATCGCCCGGCGGGCGCTGTATCCGGATTTCCGGAACATCGATACGCGGAAGACGAGAGTCATTCTCATCGAAGGCGGCCCGCGCGTGCTTCCTTCGTTTCCCGAGTCTCTGAGTGACAAGGCGAGAATCGCCCTCGAGGAAATCGGCGTTGAAGTGCGGACGAATGCAATCGTCACACGGGTTGAAAGCGACGCGGTTTACATCGGCGATGAGCGGATCGCTACTCGCACAGTGTTCTGGGCCGCAGGAAATGTCGCATCGCCGCTGGGAGCGCAGCTCGGTGCGCCGCTCGATCGGTCGGGAAGGGTGATCGTTAACGATGACCTTTCGATACCGGGACACCCGGAGGTGTTCGTCGTGGGTGATCTCGCTCTCGTCGTGCGAAAAGACGGGCGCCCCGTGCCGGGTGTGTGTCCGGCGGCGATGCAGGAGGGGAAGGCGGCAGCCAGAAACGTTCGCCGCCTGATCGGTCACCGGCAGGCTGAACCCTTCCGCTATCGCAATAAGGGAGACCTTGCTGTAATCGGGAGATCGAGAGCGATCGCGGATTTTGGCAAAGTCAGGTTCGCTGGCCGGATCGCGTGGCTGCTATGGTTGTTCGTTCACATCATGTACCTGGTGGGTTTCAGGAACAGGTTGAGCGTTTTCATCCAGTGGGGTTACAGCTACCTGACCTACCAGAGGGGCGTCCGGCTCATTACGGCTTCAGATCGACAATAGAGATACGACCCTAGCCCTGTTCGGGTGGCCGTGCGTCATCGACGCCTGAGTTCAGGAACAGTGAGAACAACACCAGTGCGGCCGACGTAACGAAGGGCACCGCTCTTCCAAACTGGTCGTACGAAAATCCCGCCCACAGCGGAATGATCACCCTCGACATCCCGCCGAACGTCTGCTGCACGCCCATATACAGCCCGCGCTCGTTGCTGGCAATCACGCGCGACAGCAACGACGTGACGCATGGAAACGTGAACGCTGTCCCCAGAGGCACCAGCGCCACCACCATGGCAAGCAGCACGTAGTTGTGAACGAACGGATACGCGGCAAGCCCAGCCGCGAGCAGCACGAGGCCGATTCGCGACAATCGCTCCTCACCAAAATGTTCGACCATTCTGCCAAGGAACGCCGCACGTGTCACCACGGAGATGATCCCGATATAAGTGAAGAAGATCCATACGTTCTTTTCACCGACACCGAACTGATCGGCGAGAAACAACGGCAGGATTGCCGTGATCGCCGAAAACGCACCCATCGTTATCGCGTAGACCCAGATCAGACGCGGTGCAGTTTCTTTCGCGTGCGTTACAACGCGCAATATCACCTCGCGCGAAGTGCGACGTTTCGTAGTCGTATTCCTGGCATCATCCATGTCACGCGATTCGCTCAGGTATTTCCATGCGAATCCCATATTGATCACGCAAAGTGCTGCAGCAACAAGGCCGGGTCCGCTTCTCCCCGCAAGAAGTGCAAGCGATCCAAGCGGCGGACCGAGCGCAACACCAAGATTCGTCGCCGCGCTCAGCCAGCCGAGTGCTTTCGCGCGATACTTCGGCTCGGTGGAGTCGGCGACGTAGGCCTGAATCACGCCCACGGTGCCGCCTCCTGCTCCCTGCACGATTCGCGACAACAACAGCAGCCAGATGCTGCTCGCAAATGCAAACACGACGTACGCGACGGCGGCAGCTCCAAGTCCAACCAGCAATGCGGGCCTCCGACCATATCGATCGGAAAAACGCCCCCACAACGGCGCACTCAAAAGCTGCGCAGCGGTAAACGACACGACCATGATCACTACCACCATCGAGCCCGCACCAAGGTCGCGCGCATAATACGGCATGAGTGGGAGCACCATGAGGAGCCCCACCATGTCGACGAACGCCGTAATGATGAGCACGAGCAGCTTGCGGAACATCTGCTACTCTGTCTTGCCCAACGCAGCCGGTGGAACAGCCCGGCCGACGACCCCCGCGAGAGCGATGATGGTGAGCAGGTACGGAATCATCACGATGAACTGCGATGGAATGATCTCGATACCCTGAAGCTGGATCTGCAGCGTTTCTGCAGCCGCGAAGAGCAGGCATGCTATCGCGGCCCTCACCGGGTCCCATCGTCCGAAAATCACGGCCGCGACAGCGATGAACCCGCGACCAGCCGTCATCTGATCTGTGAACTGATGCTGGTCGAGCGCAAGAAAAACTCCGCCCAGTGCCGCCAGCATACCCGAAACGGCAACCGCGATGTACTGAACCCTGCCCACCTTCACGCCGACGCTGGCAGCAGCAGCGGGATGTTCACCCACCGCGCGCACGCGCAGACCGAACGGTGAACGGTAAAGCACCCACGCCAGAACCGGCGCTACACCGAGACCCATCCACAACAGCGGGTTGTCAAAACCATACCACGCCTGGTTGCCGCCGAAACCGTTCACACGCGGGGAATTCGACGAGCTGTCGAACGCAAGTTTCAGAAAAAAGCGAGTGACACCAATCGCAAGGAGGTTTATCGCGATGCCGGAGACGACGTGATCGGCGCGATACCTGATAGTCGCCACCGCGTGGATCAATCCAAATACAAGTCCACCGAAAACGCCGCAAAGCAGCCCAATCCACGGACTTCCGGTGTAGTGCACGCCCAGCGTTGCCGAGAAGGCGCCGGTGAGCATAAACCCTTCCAATGCCAGCGAGATGATGCCCGCGCGCTCAGCAACAACTCCACCGGCCGCCGCGAACAGGTATGGAACCGCGATCCGCAGCGTCTGCGTGACGAATGAGATCGGGTTCATGCAGCCACCGGTTTGCGCGCTCGGCGAAGCGCGGTGCGAACTTCCGGAACCGACATCGCAACAGCGAGAATCACAACGCCCTGCAGTACGTCGACCATCTGCTTAGGCACGAACGCGTGAATCGCGAGGCCCCCCTGTGAGAGGGTAGCGAAGAACAACGCGGCGAGCACGACCCCTAGCGGGTGATTGCGACCGACGAGCGCAACGGCAATGCCGAGGAAACCCGATCCCCCCGCAAAGCCTTCTTCATAGTATTGCTTGTAGCCGAGCACGTAGTTGATGCCACCGATTCCCGCGATTGCGCCGGAGAGAACCATGGCCCGCATCAGGGTCGCCCCGACCTTCACGCCGCCATACTCCGCAGCCTCGGGTTGCAGACCGACGGCTCGGAGATCGTAGCCGCGCTTGCTTCTAAAAAGATGAAACCACACCAGAAACGCAGCTATCAGCGCGATTACAATGGTGAGGTTCGCCGCCGAACCGTGGAAGGCCTGAATGAAAGCGTCGAGACGCGGAATCGCGCCGTTGCGGATTTCCGGGGTGTGCAGGGTTTCTGAAACGTGCAGGTGATCAGCGACGATCCAGTTGAGAAGTGCGAGCACAACAAAATTGAGCATGATCGTCACGATCACTTCGTGGGCGCCGAACTTTACCTTCAGATATCCTGGAACCGCGCCGACGACCCCGCCGCCGATGGCGGCCGCGACGATACAAACCAGGATCGCAAGCGGAAGCGGAAACGCGGGCCACAGTGCAAGCCCGACTACACCCGCAAGGAATCCACCGGCAGCCAGCTGACTCTCGGCACCAACGTTGAAGAGTCCCGCGCGTATACCGAGCGAAACGGCGAGACCGGTGAACGTGAGCGTTGTCGCCTTGTACAACACCTGGCCAAATCCATATGCGTTGCCCCACGTACCCTCGAGCAACATCCGATAAACCGTCGCAGGCGACTGCCCATAACTCATTATCAGCAGGTCGCCACAGATCAGTGCAACCAGCAGAGCGACGATCGGCGGGAATACTGCTTCCTCGAACTGCTCCCGGCGCGTACTCATTCGGCGGTATCCATGCGTGTGCCCGTCATGTACTCGCCGAGCGACTCCTCAGTCACGTCGCCCGCCGACATGACTTTCGTCATTTTGCCGCGATACATGACCGCAACGCGATCGGCAAGAGCGAGTACTTCGTTGAGCTCAGCCGATACCAGAAGAATGGCCTTGCCATCAGCGCGAGCTTCACGCAACCGCGAATGAATGAACTCGATCGCCCCAACGTCTACTCCGCGTGTAGGCTGCGAGGCGAGGAGAATACTGAATTTCCTCCCCATTTCGCGGGCGATCACGACCTTCTGCTGATTACCACCGGAAAGGTTTCTCGCTGGGATCTGTCCGGACGGTGGCCTGATGTCGAACGACTCGATCTGCTCCTTCGCGTTCGCCTCGATCCGATCCCTGTTCAGGATCCCTCGCTTGGCGAACGTTTCCTGAATTCCGAGCACGAGATTGTCGGCAACCGAGTAGTCGAGAATGAGCCCGCGTCGGTGCCTGTCCTCAGGAATGTGCGACAAACCGGCGTCGCGACGCTCGGACACGTTCTTGTGCGTGACATCGTGCCCGCTCATCCGGATGAGCCCGGATTCCACAGGCCGCAATCCCGACAACGCCTCGATCAACTCAGTCTGACCGTTGCCTTCGACACCGGCGATCCCGAGGATCTCACCGGGCCGGATGGAGAACGTGACACCATCAACGGCGCGAGTACCTTGTGCGCCCAGTATGACCAGGTCAGTAACGCGAATAGCCGACGTCATGTCGTCGGACGGATGGAACGTCGAAGCGGTTACCGGACTCTCCTCTTCTGCTCCCGCGACATCGACGCCGAGTGCGCTGGCTTCGTCGCGCGACGTGAGTATGACGTCACGACCAACCATAGCCCTCGCGATCAACGCCGGTGTCGTGTCGGCGGTTTTCAGTCGCTCCACGGTCTGTCCAGCGCGCATGACGGTGATGGTGTCGGAGACGTCGATCACCTCGTCGAGGCGGTGCGTAATCAGCACTATCGTGCCGCCAGCATCCCGCAGGCGCCGAAGTACGGTCCACAGCTCGCGAACTTCCGGCGGTGAAAGCACCGCAGTGGGCTCATCAAGAACGAGAATTTTGGCGCCGCGATAAAGAGTCTTGAGAATCTCCACTCTCTGCGCCTCGCCGACAGACAGGTTTGCAACAGTGGCTTCGGCGGAAACCGCGAGCCCTGTTTCCCTGCTGAGGGCCTGCACGTCGGCGATGGCCTTCGGGTAGTCGATCCGTCCGCCAGTGACCGGCTCCATGCCGAGGATGATGTTCTCAGCAACTGTCAGAGTCGGGACGAGCATGAAGTGCTGGTGAACCACACCGATGCCGGCTGCGATTGCGTCGCTCGTATTCCAGCCAGTGACGTCGGTGCCGTTCACTTCCATCGTTCCCGCATCGGGCTTCTGAAGGCCGCCGAGGATTTTCATCAGGGTCGACTTACCAGCTCCATTCTCACCGACGAGCGCGTGGATTTCACCCGGCATAACTTCGAGGGAGGCATCACGGTTGGCGCGGACCGAGCCGAACGTCTTGTCGATCCCCGTCATGCGGATCGCATACTGTCCACGGTTGGCTGTCGCGATGGGCAAACCTGTCATCTGGTGCTGGGCACTCTGATCCTGCCGGCGATGATGTCCTGCTTCAAAGCTTCGATTCGCGCATGCACCGAGTCGGGAATCAATGCCTTATTCCGCTCGTCATACACGTAACCAACGCCCCCCTCGGCCAGGCCGAAAGAGTAGACGCCACCCTTGAAGGTCTTGTTCTGGACACGCTCGATTGCATTGAAGACAGCGGCATCTACGCCCTTTACCATGGAAGTGAGGATGTAACCCGGTGCTTCGTCGTGCTGATCCGCGTCGACTCCGATCGCCAGCTTCTTCATCACGCGCGCAGCTTCGAAGACTCCCTGGCCTGTCGATCCTGATGCATGAAAGATCACGTTGACGCCTGATTGATACTGGCTCAGCGCGAGCTCCTTTCCTTTTCCGGGATTCTTGAAGGCGTCCGGAGTCACCCCGGCGTACTGCGCCACAACGGTGCAATCGGGGCAAACCTGTTTCACACCTGCGCGATAACCTGCCTCGAACTTGTGAATGAGCGGGATATCCATCCCGCCCACGAACCCGACACGCTTCGACTTGCCGACCAGCGCAGCGAGAGCACCGACCAGGAATGACCCTTCTTCCTCGCGAAACTTGAGGGCTGCGAGATTCGGTGGCGGTGCAACGATATTGCCCTGGTCGTCAACCGACAGGGCGTAGTCGACGCAGGCGAACGATACTTCGGGGTACTCTTTCGCCAGCACAGTGATGTCATCGGAGAAGATGAATCCGACGCCGATCACGAGATCCATTTTCTCCGATGCAAGCAGGCGAAGCCCTGCTTCGCGATCCGAGCCTTCGCCCGGCTCGATGAACATGATGTTCGGTTGCAGCACCTTCGTGGCGCTGTCAGCGCCGGCGTAGGCGCCGTCGTTGAACGACTTGTCGCCGCGCCCTCCGACGTCGAGCACGATACCTACGTTAGTCGCGCCCGGCCGGTTGGTATCTGTGACCCCTCGGCCACCCGCAAACAGGAGCGCCGTATGAACGGCGAGCAGAGCCAGTGTTACGAGGAGAAGTTTCCGCATTCAGCAGGATATTCGCCCACTGAACGCGGCGCGGCAAGGCGCAGTGCCCCTTTCTATAGAACTTGCTGCCCGATTGATTTGAGTTATGGCAGAACGCATACGAACCCGCTTTCTGGTAATCGGAAGCGGCGTGGCCGGGTTGCATACCGCCTGGCGAGCGTCGGCAGAGGGTGAGGTGATGATCCTCACCAAGCGATCCCTCTTCGACAGCGCAACCGCATATGCGCAGGGTGGGATCGCGGCAGCGCTGGGCGCGGGGGATTCGCCGGAGCTTCATCGCAAGGATACGCTGGCAGCGGGCGCCGCCCTTTGTGATGCCGCTGCGGTCGAAGTGCTGGTCGAAGAAGGTCCCGCGAGAGTGCGTGAGCTGCATACGGCAGGTGCTGACTTCGACCTGGAGCCGGGTGGTGCCTTCAAGCTGGGCAAGGAAGCGGCCCACTCACGCCGGCGAATCGTCCACGCGCACGGGGACCAGACGGGTGCCGAGGTTGCCCGCACGCTGATAGAGCGTGTCAGGGAGAGCAAGAAGATCGAAGTCCTCGAGAAAACCCGGGTTCTCGATCTCATTGTGAGTGATGGGGTGTGTCACGGAATCAAGGCTACCCGCGCAGGACAGCCCATCGAGATAATCGCTGATGCTACCGTGCTCGCGACTGGCGGATGCGGCCAGGTATATCGCTATACGACCAATCCACAGGTTGCGACCGGAGATGGTTACGCGATTGCCCACCGCGCTGGCGCACGACTCGCAGACATGGAGTTCGTGCAGTTCCATCCGACTGCGCTCGAAACGCCGGAGAATCCACTGGCCCTCATCTCCGAGGCAGTCCGAGGCGAGGGCGCGATCCTCGTAAACGATTCGGGCAAACGATTCATGACGCGCAAGCACAGGCTCGCAGAACTCGCGCCCCGGGATATCGTCGCCCGTGAAATTTTCCGCGAGCGGCAGGCGGGCAGCGGCGTATACATCGATGCAAGAAAGCTTGGGAAAAGTTTTTCCAGGCGTTTCCCGGGTATTTTCGCGCTGTGCAAAGCGCGCGGAATAAATCCCGCGAAAGATCTCATACCAGTGATTCCTGCCGCTCACTACATGATGGGAGGCATCGTCACCGATCTGGCCGGCCGATCGAGTCTCGCCCGTCTGTATGCGTGTGGTGAGGTTTCGCGCACCGGCGTCCATGGTGCGAACCGTCTGGCATCGAACTCGCTTCTCGAAGGACTCGTATTCGCCGAACGTGTGGCGAGAGACATGATAGGGCTGCCCAAGGGGACAGGCGTGCCGAGGAAGAAGGCGTGGGATTCGCCTGTCCTGGAGGATCGAGGCGCGGCGCAGGTGGCGGCCGACGATGTTCGCAGCGTGATGTGGGATCATGCAGGCATCGACAGGTCGGCGAAAGGGCTGCGTAAGGGAAGGGAGATGCTCGACGACATCGAGAAGCGACTGCCGGTCGGCGCAACAGAAGAGATGAACCTCGTATCGACCGCCAAGCTGATAATTGATGGCGCACTGCTCCGAAAGGAATCGAGAGGCGGTCATTTCAGGAGCGATTTTCCGCATGCAGTCAGGAAATGGCGCGGCAAACACATAGAATGGTGAGATGACGACAACAGCATCGAGAGACGATGTAACTGAACTTCAGCAGGAGATCAGGCGGCTCGCAAAGGACCGTAACGCCGTGATCATCGCGCACAACTACGAGCGTCCGGAAGTGCAGGATGTCGCGGACTTCGTTGGCGACTCACTCGGCTTGAGCCGTGAGGCGGCGCGCACCGATGCGGAAGTCATAGTCTTCTGTGGGGTGCACTTCATGGCTGAAACGGCCGCGGTGCTGTCTCCTCAGAAAAAGGTTCTGCTGCCGGACCTTGCCGCGGGGTGCTCGCTCGCAGCGACGATCGACGGAGATCAGCTGCGTGCGTGGAAATCCGAGCATCCGGGGGCGGTAGTTGTCTCCTATGTGAATACGACCGCGGACGTAAAAGCGGAGAGCGACTACTGCTGCACGTCGGGTAATGCGGTCGAGATCGTCAACTCGATCCCGCTGGACACGGAGATTCTCTTTCTTCCCGACATGTTTCTCGGCGCACACGTAAGACGCGTCACGGGGAGGCAGAACATGCATGTGTGGATGGTGAGTGCCACGTGCATGCCGGGATCGATCCCGAACACATCACCGCTCAGCGAGCGCTTCATCCGGGCGCGGAATTTCTGATCCACCCTGAATGCGGGTGCGCGTCGAGCGTGGTCGAAGCGGTGTCTGCCGGTGCCGTCGACCCGGAAGGGGTGCAGATACTGTCAACGGAAGGCATGATCAACCGTCCCAGAATATCTGCCGCAGATGATTTCATCGTTGCAACAGAAGTGGGAATCCTGCACAGGCTTCGCCGCGAAAACCCGACAAAACGCTTTTACCCGGCGAGCGACCTGGCAGTATGCGCTTATATGAAGGTCACGACGCTTCCAAAAGTCCTGCGCTCACTCGAGCTGATGCAGCATCAGATCACGGTAGAGCCTGCGATCGCAGCTAAGGCGAGGAAGGCGATCGAGCGAATGATCGCGATCGGCGGGCAGCGTCCGCTTTCGATGAAGCCGGAGACGACGGCGGACCCCGGGGAATAGAGGACACAGAGAACGGCACTTTCCGAAGGCAGGAATCAAGAGAGGGCGCAGGGAGTTACACACGGAGAGCACAGAGAAAACAGACGGCAGGCAATAAATGGCGAAGCAAACGAGACCGAAAAACATTGCTGTGCTGGCGGAGCGGGCGTTCAATCCGCCTGGCGCGCTGCGATTTCCCTTCGCGCGGCTGATGACTGCGACGATCGTCAGAGAGGCGCTTCTCGAAGACGCAGCGGACGAAGACATAACGAGCATCGCGACCATTCTCTCGGACAGGCGTCAGCGTTGCGCGATACTGGCGCGAAAGGCCGGAGTGATTGCGGGAATTCCGCTCGCCCGCGAAGCGTTCAGGCAGCGAGATCCGCGTGCCGCCGTCCGCGCAGCGGTGAAGGACGGCCAGAAAGTGCGCGCGGGCACGCCGATTCTCTACGTCACAGGAAACGGTCGCGGGCTGCTCTCGGCGGAGCGTGTTGCGCTCAACTTCCTCCAGCGGCTTTCGGGAGTTGCGACGCTGACGCGTGAGTTCGTCGATGCTGTCGCAGGCACGGGCGCGAAGATTCTCGATACTAGAAAGACAACGCCGGGCTGGCGGAGGCTCGAGAAATGGGCAGTGAGAGCCGGGGGCGGAATGAATCACCGCGCCGACCTCGGCGCTGCGGTGCTGATAAAGGACAATCACATCTCGGCGCTGGACGGTGATATCGCCATGGCGATCAAGCGGGCGCGGGACGTTGCCCCTCCGAAAACACGAGTTGAAATCGAATGCGAAAACCTCGACCAGGTGTGGTCGGCTCTGGCTGCGAGCCCCGATGTGATCATGCTCGACAACATGAGCCTCGCCGAGATGAAAGAGGCGGTTAAGCTCATCGACGGCCGGGCAGTCACCGAGGCCTCAGGAGGAGTGACCCTGGAAACGGTCAGGGGTATCGCTCAGACCGGTGTCGACTGGATCTCAGTTGGAGCGCTTACCCATTCCGCGAAGGCGTTGGATCTGGGTCTCGATTTCTAGTAACAGCTAAACCCAGGGGGGTGCGGATCTGGCGGATTGAGCCGATAGGGCGGATTGATCTCGCGCCGGGAAGCGGACTGCGGCAAGTCCTACCTGCGCACCGCGCTGCTATGGTTTTCAAACCCAAAAAGGAAAGCCCGTAGCCGGTCACTGCTGACTTCCCGCGACCTCGCCGCCCTCCTCGAGATCGAATCCGCCCTATCGGCTCAATCCGCGAAATCCGCCAACCCCTGGGTTTCCGTTTCAACTTTCAAGACGATTCCAGATCGAGTATCGCATCACCGACATAATATCTGCCGGCCACCCGGAGATCCGCAGCAACTGTACGCCGCTTTGCATCGACTGAATCGTTATCCGAGGAGAGCAGCACCCGATTCGCGCGGAAGCGTTGCCCCGATTCCACACAAAACAGGTCACACAGGGCCAGCTCCCTCTCCGACAGTTCTTCGCCCTTCTCATCTATCAGCGACTGGGTTCGCGAGATCACGCATGCTCTCGCGAACAGTTCGATCGCCATGTTCGCAAGTCGTTCGAGAACGAGCTGGCGGTCTACAATGTCCTTCCTGTGACGCATGATGGCGCGGGCGGTTGCACTGCGAAGATCCGCAACATGGTTCTCGAAGAACTTCTCGTTCTTCTCGAGTCGAGGATGTAAATCGGGCTCGAGTGTCGCCTTTGTTCCGATGATGTTCCTGACTCGGGAAGCCGCGAAGCCGGTCAGCAGGCCGAGGTTACGAACGGGTTTTCGCAACGCCGTGCCGACTTCCTTGAGGGATTCGGCCGGACCCTGAATTCCGTTGAGCGCAATGAACAGCCGAAGAACTTCGTTCGCGCCCTCGAAAATTCTGTTGATGCGAGAGTCACGCAGCAGTCGTTCGTATGGATACGGCTTCACGAATCCGCGTCCTCCGGCAACCTGAACCATTTCGTCAGCGGCTTCCCAGATCAGCTCACTCGCAAACACCTTGGCGCACGCTGCCTCGAGGGAAAAATCGACGTCGGGCTTGTCGGCTAGCGAAGCGAGAATACCCAGCATCGAATCGGCAGCGTACGAGCTCGCTGCGAGATGAGACATCTTGCGTTGCGTGATCTCGAAGTGGGCAAGCGGATGACCGAACTGCACCCGCTGCTCTGCATATCGCGTCATCTCGGTCGTCAGTTCCCTGGCGCCCGCTGCACATCCAGCCGCAAGCGTCAGCCGGCCCGCGTTCAGAACCTGGACCGCAACTGTAAATCCCTTCCCGACAGCTCCGAGCACATGATCGGTCGGCACCTCAAGATTCTCATAGAGTAGCTCTGCCTGCGTTGAACCACGAATGCCGAGCTTGCGGACAGTGCCGAGCACTTTGAAGCCGGGCATGTCGGGGGTGATGATGAATGCAGTCGAGCGCATCACGGTTTCCCCGCGACGCTCGACAGAAGTCTGCGCGAACGTCGCAATCACCCCGGCACGATGCGCATTGCCGATCCAGATCTTGTGACCGTTGAGAACCCACTTCGATCCGTCGTCGGAAAGTCGCGCTGACGTCTGAATGTTCTGCGCATCTGACCCAGTCTCAGGTTCGGTGAGCGCATAAGCCGCCAGTGTCTCGCCCCGCGCAAGCATCGGCAGATAGCGGGACTTCTGCTCTTCGTTTCCATAGAGGACAATCGCCTTCGAGCCGAGGCCGCAATGGACGCCCACGAGGACGGCGAGGGATGGGTCGATCGCCGATATCTTTCCAAACACCCGCGCATACGCTGTGTGCGAAAGCTCGAGTCCACCGTACGCTTTGGGTATCGTCAGTCCCAGCAGGCCAACTCGCGCGAATTCAGCGATCACCTCTTCGCTGACCACTTCATCTTCATCGAACTTCGCAGGGTCGATGATTTTCGCCCTGTCCATCCTGCCGAGCTCGCCAAGTAGCCGCCTTACGACAGCGGCTTCTTCCGGATTGCTCTTGTCGAGCTGCGGTGGGAATGGGAAAAGGAGCTGATCGTAGACGGCGCCCGCGAAAACTCCCCGGGTGAATGACGGCTGGCTGTCGCTCATGCGGCTTGTGACTCCCGTCGAAGCCAGCGCCAGTGTGTCGCGAACAATCCGAATGCAATCAGCACCAGGAGGATGCTGGATACCAATGATCGCATTGCGCGGAAGCGCACGGACTCTATGTGATTTGCGCGCTCATCGTCGAAGATCACCCGTAGTTCCGCGTCGGTCATCTGAGCGGGACCCTCGGCACCCACGGGAGTCGGCCGGTCGCGACGCTCTGTACGCTCCCGCTTGTACGCCTCGAAGGACGTAAGGTTGAGCCCTGACATATATCTGTCTGCCCGGAGCGGTGCACTCAGGTCGAACGCCGCATCAATGATGTTCTTCGACGAAAACAGGAGAGTCACCACGGCAATGAAACAAATCGCATAGCCGTAGGCCTGCGCAATCTTGTTCGAGCGATCCACTGCAGTCTCACTTGATGGAAGTTTACAGTCGGCCTGCACGCTCCAGCTGGCTTGCCAGCAATGCCGGCGTCGCGGCAGGCTGCTCGCACGCGTACGACCTGCAAACGTACGCAGTTGCCTTGCCACTTCGCTGCTCTCTACCCGCGAGTAGCGAAATGTTGTCCCCTTCTGCGGGCATTCCGCCAGCAAGCACAAGCGATGGAACGTAGTGAACTGAAACCTCGTGCTCGAGGGCCCTGAACGCCTTGTCCCCCGGCCGCCCGGCAATCGCAATCTCGACAGCTCCATTTACCGCCATGTCTGCCGCACCGAGCATATGTCCGAAGGAGCCAGGATGACGCATCATTGGCGTCGCGAGCGTCTCCAGGATAAATGTCGCGCGCCGCCGCATGTCGGCATCCTGACACAATTCGGCAAGATACAGCATGAGGTCGGCGGCTAGCGACGTTCCGGACGGCTGCGCATTGTCTGTAACGTCGCGAGGCCGCGTGATCAGCGCCTCGGCATCACTGGGAGTGTCGAAGAACGCGCCCGTGGAATCGTCCCAGAACCATTTCACCATCGAATTAGCCAGGCTGGAGGCTCGGCTGACCCATGCGGTGTCGAAAGTCAGCTCGTATAACGCGATGAAACCCAGGCCGACGGCAGCGTAGTCCTCGAGAAATCCCGGGATCCGCGCTGAGCCCTTCGTGTATGTGCGCATCACCCGTCCATCGCGAATCATTTCGCGGTGGAGAAACTCGCCATTCCTCAGTGCCAGATGCCTGAAGTCGTCACGGTCAAAAACACGCGCGGCAGTAGCGACGCCGCGAAGCATGAGGCCGTTCCAGGCGGCGAGAATCTTGTCGTCGAGACCGGGCCAGATTCGCTTCGTTCGAACCGAATAGAGTGTTTCCTTCGCGTCAGCAATGATCTTGTAAAAGAGGTCGACTGATATCCCTGCCTTCGCCGCAGAAAGTGAAGGGTCGATGCGGACGTGGAGGATGTTGCCGCCCTCGAAGTTCCCGCCGGGTGTGGCGCCGTAATATTCCTTGACGACCGGCGAGTCAGAGCCAAGCAGGCTGTCGAGCTCGGCCGAGCTCCAGACGTAGAACTTGCCTTCCTCACCTTCGCTGTCGGCGTCGAGGGACGAATAGAAGCCGCCTTCCGCGGAGGTCATCTCTCGTTCGACCCACTGAACGGTTTCAATCGTGACGCGCTTGACCTCTTCGTCGTGCGTTGCCTGCCAGAGATTTGCTCCGAGTCGCGCCAGAAGAGCGTTGTCATAGAGCATCTTCTCGAAGTGCGGCACCAGCCATATCGCGTCGACCGCGTAGCGATGGAAGCCGCCGCCGATCTGGTCGTAAATCCCGCCGCGCGACATAGTGCGGAATGTGTCGACGACCATCTGCAGCGAATAATCGGAGTCAGCCCTGCGCCAGTACCTCAGCAGAAAGTCGAGTGACATGGTCGGCGGAAACTTGGGGGCGCCTTCGAATCCGCTGTGTCTCACATCATATCTCTGGGCGAGGCCGCGATACGCGAGATCGAGCGCGTGCGGCGTCAGGGCGCCTTCGCTGCGAGCGCTCATCTTCGAGGACGCGTACAGCTCGAGCATCTGGCGCGCCGTCTCCGCGACTGATTCCGGTTTCGTGCGGTAGGCGTTGGAGACGGACTCGAGGATTCGCGTGAACGACGGCATCCCCTGGCGATCTTCCGGCGGATAATAAGTTCCGCCGTAGAATGGCTCGCCGTGCGGAGTCAGGAACATTGTCATCGGCCAGCCGCCGTGGCCGGTCAGCGCCTGCACTGCCTGCATGTAGATGCCGTCGAGATCGGGCCGCTCCTCACGATCTACCTTGATGTTGACGAAGTGTTCGTTCATCAGTCGCGCAGTGGCGACATTCTCGAACGACTCGTGCGCCATGACGTGGCACCAGTGACAAGCAGCGTAGCCAATGCTCAAGAGAATTGGCTTGTCCTCGAGCCGCGCGCGTTCCAGTGCCTCCGTGCCCCACGGATACCAGTCCACGGGATTTTCCGCATGCTGCAGCAGGTACGGGCTGGTTTCTCCAGCAAGCCGGTTCGTCATGGACCTCCTATGTAACCTGGCACGCATCGTCTGACATCATGATCGCGGCGCAGTTCAGTCATACGAGAAATACTGCGGCGGCTGGCACGGCGCCATTCCGCACGCGTTAATTTCCCCTGATGCTGATATGGATAGCAATCGGCGGAGCCGCAGGAAGTGTAGCCAGATATCTCCTTGGTGGAGCGGCTCAGCGTGCCAGTAGCGTTTTTTTCCCGGCCGGTACTCTGGCGGTCAACGTTCTTGGCTGTTTCCTCATCGGCGTTTTCACTCAGCACTACATGAACTCCCAGGTGTCGCCACTGATGCGGGCGGCACTCATCACGGGGTTCTGCGGTGGCTTTACGACGTTCTCGGCGTTCAGCATCGAAACGGTCGCGCTCATCGAAGGCGGAGCGTATGGCAGGGCGGCGGCATATATAGTTATGAGTGTCACCCTGTCGATCGCTGCAACTTTCGCCGGGATAGCTGCATCGAGGGCCGTCGTCGCGTGATGCGACCGGTGCCCGAAACCGATTCGCCAACCAATTGAAATGACCCAAGAAACCGACCTCAATCAGTTTTTCACCGACAACGCCTCACGCATCCGCGAAGAACTCTTCGAATTCCTCCGGATTCCCAGCGTAAGCGCAAAATCCGAGAACAACGCCGACGTTAGGCGGGCAGCCGAATGGCTCAGGGATTCGATGGAGAAAGCGGGGCTCACGTCGAAAATTCATGAAACCCCTGGACATCCTGTCGTGATAGGCGAGTGGCGCGGTGCACCAGGCGCGCCGACGGTTCTCGTCTATGGCCACTATGATGTGCAACCGGCAGAACCCCTCGAGCTCTGGACGTCGCCGCCGTTCGAGCCGACGGTCCGCAACGGCAACATCTACGCTCGTGGCTCGGTCGACGATAAGGGTCAGCTCTTCCTGCACGTAAAGGCCATCGAAGCGCACATGGTGACGCGCGGCAAACTTCCGGTGAACGTCGTCGTGATAGCGGAGGGTGAGGAGGAAGTCGGTAGCGACAACCTCGAGGAGTTCGTGGAGGCCAAGAAGGATCTTCTGGCCTGCGATGCGGTCGTCATCTCTGACTCAACGATGTTCAGTCCAGGCCAGCCTTCGATTCTTTCGTCGCTGAGAGGCCTCGCGTATTTCGAGATCAATGTTCAGGGTCCGGCGACCGACCTGCATTCCGGGGCGTATGGGGGGGCGGTTGCCAACCCGGCTATGGCCCTCGCGCGCATCCTCGCGACTTTCCATGACGAGGACGGACACGTTGCGATCGAAGGGTTTTACGATGCGGTCGAGGAATGGAGCCCCGAGATTCGCGCTGGCATGCGTGACCTGCCGTTCGACGAGAACACGTTTCTTGACGAGACAGGCTCTTCTGCTCTATTCGGAGAGAAAGACTTCACCACACTCGAGCGGTTATGGACCCGGCCGACGTGCGAAGTCCACGGACTGCTGAGCGGTTATACCGGAGAAGGTGCGAAGACGGTGCTGCCGGCGAAGGCTATGGCGAAAGTCAGCTGCCGCCTCGTACCCGCTCAGGATCCCCGTGAAATTGTGCCGCTCATGCAAGCACATGTGGATCGAGTCACGCCACCCGGGGTCAAGGTCAGCGTGAAATACCTGCACGGTGGCCGCCCCTGGAAGGCGGAGTTGACCGGGCCGCTGTACGATGCTGCCCGCCGCGCGCTTTCAACCGCGTTCGACAAAGAGCCTGTGATAGTGGGCGAAGGCGGCTCCATACCCGTCGTCGGCGATTTCGAACGCGTGCTCGGCGCACCTGTGTTGCTGGTGGGGTTCGGGTTGCCGGGGGAGAACGCTCATGCTCCCGATGAGTGGATGAGTGAGGAGAATTTCCGCGTCGGCATGCGGGCAATTGCGGTGTTCTGGGACGAATACGCGGCGCTACGGAAGCCCGAGTGATCTGAGGAGTGGAAGGGCGCGAGTGTAAGCGAGGTTAGCTTCGTACCACTCGCGCTCGAGTTCGCTATTCCGGCCGCGGTAGCGTCGCTCGAGTGCGATACGCAGCTCGGATCGCGTTGGCTCGGGAAGGCGCGACATGTTCGAAACGATTGTCGGCAGGGCGTCCGGCGACAGCTCGCGCGCGAGGTAGCGTGTGTCGAGTTTGCCCGTGACGTCAAAGCGCTCGATGTTCTGTTTCGCGATCCAGGCTTCGTGATTCCAGTATACGAGTGCGAGAAAAACCACGGTGGCGATCGTGAGAACCCGGCGAAACAGCCGTCCAGTGTCGATGGTTCCTGCAACTTCGATTGTGAGCGCTATCAAGGAAGCGCCCGCCACGATCATGAACCCCTGGGCGTAAAGGCGTGCCGTTGTAAACCCGTAAGCGTTTTCGTACAGCACCACACGATTGAACGCCGAGCCCAGGATGAAGAGGACGGCGATGATGAGCGCGAAGGTGGTGAGGCGGGTGGTTCGTTCGCGCGCATCACGTACGCCGTACCGCTCAGATGCAATGATGAGCAGGGCGCTCGCTGAGGCGACGATCGTGAGTTCGCCAAATCCACGCCGGGCATATTCCGCGAATGTGATTCCGGATCCGGTAATGCGGGGCAGGTTGCCGAACAGGTAGCTGATCTGGACTGCCATGAAGAGCAAGAGAAGACCGGTCACGCCGCCGATCAGCATCAATCGTTCGCCGGATCCAAGCCAGCGATTGTGGTCCTTGTGATTGAGCTTGCGTGTGTCGGTGGCGGTCGCCGAGTAGGCGTAAGCGCCGAGTGTAACTACGAGAATGATGAGGAAGAAAATGGACCGAGGGAGAAAATCCCAGTTTCCGACCAGGGCCTCGACGGAGTTGCGCCATGAGGCGAATGTAGGGTCTGCGACTGAGAGGAGGAGAGCGAAGATGACCAGCACCGGCAGGGTGAGGACTATTCCGCGGATCGTGCTGCGGGCGCGTGTCGATCTGACGAGCTGGGTGCCTTCGGCGAACTGTCCAAGCGCGGATACAAGTGCGTTGGCGGCAGCGACGAGGGGCGCTGTGACCGTGAATGGGGCGGTGATCCGCCGAATGGATGGTGCGCTGGCGAGCAGCATCGCCATTGCGAAAAACAGCGATACCGAGAGGAAGATGAGCGCGTGCATGACCGGGTTTGCGGAGACCGCGGCTCCGCCTGAGATGATGACGGCGGTTCCGGCCAGCAGGGCGACGGGCCTGCGGTCCTCCGGGCGGTGACGCATTACGAAAAACAAGCCGACTGCTATCGACGTGGTCCAGATGACCCAGTTGATGCCGGCCAACGCGTCGAACATGATCCATGTCGCGAGTGCCGCGACGGCTGTTGCCGTTCCCCAGAAAACCGATGTTCGACTTGCAGGTTCCGTCATCTAACTCTTCAGGTTGGTTCTGAGAGGAAGATGGCGGCCTAATCTGTTTTGTCAAGTACTTTGTTCTACAAAGGGTGTGCGGGGAAGCCTGCGATTAGCAGTTAGCGATACTTAGCCATTAGCTCGTTAGCTCGTGCTTACAGCTATGAGCTGGCGCTGCTAAACGCTAACAGCGGACGAACTCGCGTCTATATTCTCAGCGCCTTGCACTCGGGCTGCTGCCACGCCGCGATCAGTAGCGCCAGTTACGGATGAAGAACAGGCTGAAGACGCTCGTTGTATTCGGCTGAACCAACTCGAGGGTTGGCTCGCGAAGCAGATATCGGGGCTGGAAGCTCAATTCGTAGCTATAACCCTTGAGGCCGCCGAAACGATGCTGCAGCTGAAGACCGGGACGTTGCAGCGCAGCAGGGTCGGGACGGAGAGTAACGGCGACAAAGCTGTGACCGCGAATGTACTTGCCGAACTCCACTTCAGTGGCCCGGAGGAAGCCGCCGACGTCGGTCTGGATATCGGCTGGTGCAATCGTGAAGACATCGGCGCCAAACGACCGTGCGGCCTCGCCTGACAGCTGATCGGCAAAGACACCGAGTGCAACGGCGGCCAGCTGGCGGCTTGCGAGTTCCGCGCCTGCGCCGACGATGTTGGCTCCCGTGCTCAAGCCGCTTCCCTCCAGCTGCAGGAGCGATGATGATGACTCGCCAAACGCCAGGTAGCTCAGCAGGTCACTCTGCGTAATTGGCGGTTGGGCATCGCTTTGTAGCGAGATCTGGGGGGTTCTCACAGTGCCTCCCACAACGATCTGGATGTTAATCGCTTCCCGGGCAGGCAGTTTTACCTCATAGCTCGCTGTTCCCTGAAGCGTCGGGTTGAGCTCGTTGGTGTTGACGAAAGTTGCAGATCCGCGCTTGATGTCGAATCGCTTCGACAGGAACGTGTAGCTGCCGCGCTCGGTGAGAAGCACTCCGTCGAGCACCAATGATTCCTTCGCGCGGTTCACTCTGATCCTGAGATCACGCTCGCTGTAAAGCTCGACGTTATAGTCAGCCGACCGCACGAACACGTCGCGGTCCACGCGCAGGTTGACATCCATGCGAAGGTTCGCGAGCAACGGCGACTGCGCAGGAAATATCTCGCGATTCTCCAGGACCGCGGTGTCGAGGACACTGAACAGCGCGGGATCTCTCGCGCCGACGAGGGTTTTTCCTTCCGAGCGCGGTACGTACAGCACGCCGTTCAGGATCCTCACGCCACCCTCGATGTGAGTATCTGCAAACGGTCCCTTTGCAGTAAGGTCGAGATTCGCCCGGATCTTTCCCTGCTCGCTGTTGACGAGCAGCGCGTTTCGCGACATCAGCGCGAGGTCGAACGACGGTTCGCGGAACGAGCCGATGCCCACACCGCCGGTTATCTGTATTCTTCCACCGCTATAGGCAATGAGGGAGTCAATTACGATGGTATCGCGCAGCATTCGGATTGAACCGTCGATACCGGTGAGATCGATACCGATCAACGGGAGCCGCGCCCTCGCACTGTCGAGCGTGAACTGCCCGCTCAGCTCCGGCCTCGCGAGGGTTCCCGCGATTTTGAAATCTGCGACTGCTTTTCCCTGAAGGTTGCTCACGAACCGTCCCACTTGCGGAACAAGATCGAGCGGCAGACTGTCGGTTTTCACAGCCAGATCTATCTGCCTGTCGCTCGGCAGTCTCGAGCCGGTTACACCCGACAACGCCAGGTTGATCGGGATCGTCCCCTCTGCAACAAGGAATGGCTGACTGCCGGCCCGCATCGCGTCAGCGCGCCCCGTCAGAGTTTGATCACGATAGTTGAGCGTACCGTGTATCTCAGGAACCAGCGTTCCGTTGTAGAGAAAATTCTGTGTGCCGAAGGATCCCGAGAACGTCGGGTCGACTGCTGTCCCCTCAGCGCGCAGGTCGAACGACACGAGCCCCTTCGCATCGACGTCGCTCTGCGCGAGCGAGATCAGGTCCTCCACTGCGAAGTTGTCGACCGCCACCTCGAGATTGGCGCGACCTTCTTTTGGAATCAGCCCGTCGACGAAAATCCTGCCGGAAGCCGAGTTGCGCAGTTCGAGCTTGCCGATGTCCCAGCCAGCGGGGCCCCAATTGACCATCGACGGACCAGTCGAAGCCCACACCGTCGAATCAAATCGGAGCTGCATTCGATTGAGACGCAGCTCATTGCGAACATTGTTTACGAGGTAATCAGCGTTGAGGCTGTATTCGTCAGTCGCGTTCTGCACAACGGTGAGCTCGGCAGTGCCATTCGGTTTCTGGTATGTCACCCTGGCGCGCACGCTGTCAAAATCAAAGCCACTCGCCGACACTACAGCAGCAGTTGCATCGACCTCTACGTTCGAGCTAGGAGTCAGCGCATTCGTCCACGAGTATTCCCCGCGCGCGCGGAGAATACTGTTGCCCTGGAAAAGCAGGTTCTCCCCGCTGGCAGTTCCCGTGAGGCCGAAATCCCTGATATTGCCAGTCGCCACACCATCGGCTCGGATCGCCCCTGCGAGGATGTTCCGCGGTATCGCGGTTGGAGTATCGACAGCCGCAAGCGTCACCGGAGGGCGGCCAAGCGCAGCACGTTCGACCTCAGTCGCGGCGGCATCGCGAAGGGAGTCGCCCCTTGCGCGAGCGACTCTGCTGGCGAGGATACCCGGCCGCGGCTGGACAACACCGCTATCAGCCGGCGGGAAGAAGCCGGCGAAACGGGAGAGTGAATCCACATCCACGTGATAGCGAAGCGTTCCACTGGTACCCGGTCTCAGTCCAAACGTACCGCTGGCCTGCGCAATTCCCTGCGGAATCTCCACGGACAGTGTGTCGACCTGCGCCATTCCGTTGGCAGCAGTCATCCGCACGGTGGCCGCTGTAACCGACAGCGTGTCGTACGCCGATGACTGAAGATCAGCGGTTATGCTGGCCCGCATCGTCGCCGGATCGAATCCCCGTCCGTCGGCTGACGCGGTTCCCGTAACAGAGGTGCGCGGCGCCTTCGCAAGAATCGCATTGGCGTTGAACAATTCCGCAACCACATCCACATCGTAGCCCTTCTCCACACTGGCGAGATCGAGCGTTCCGGTAATGCCGAGACTGCCGCCATCGGAAAATCCGAGATTTGAGCGAACCGCGAGCTGACGCATCGTACCGGTGAGTCTCAGCGGCCCTTGAGCGCTTCCTCGAAGTCCTGCCGCCGGGAAAAATCGCCCGGCGGTAACCAGCGACAATGGATGCACACGCGCGTCGACATCGAACCACGCTGAAGCAAATGTGGCGGAGCCCGGTTTCCTGAGAGAGCCGGTGGCGGTGATCCGCGACGTCGCACCACGATCGACATGCGTGATATCGGCCCGCGCAGTCATCCGCGATGTCGTCGAACCATTGAGAGTTGCTGTGCCGCTGATCGTTCCGCTGACGGGCAGATCGTCAACGAATGCGCTCGCCATCTCGACCTGCACCGGCCGCATCGTCAATCTGAGATTTTCCGCCCTGAAGCTTCCCTCGCCGAAACCGACTTCACCGACAGCGATGACCCTGCTCGTCCCCGCACTGCGATCGCTGAAAGTGATGTCGCTATCGACATCGAGTGCATCGGCACTTCCGTCGAGCTTCGCACGTCCGGCTAGAATCCCCGAACGCGGCGGCTCGATTGCCGGAAACATCGACTCGATCAGGCGCGTGTCGAGGTTGGTGAACCGGAGATCAGTACCATGGATACTGAAATTTTCGGCGACGGTCATCCCGAGATCACCGCGCAGATGCGCGTCGCCGAGACGTACATCTGCGTTCTTCGCGATGTATATGCTGGTATCGCCGACCCAGTCCATAGCAAAGTCGAGCGTGCCCGATCCCTTCTCCGGTGTGCGGGGATAGATCCAGCGCAGGTCGGCCATCGCAACCGGCGCCGCACGCGCACGGAGAGTCATGTCATTGGTCAGGACTGTATACCGTCCACTGCCAACCAGCTTGCTACCCGGCATCTCGACTTTTACGTCTTCCCACCACACTGAATCACTGGTGAAATCGAAAGCGCCAGCCATCGACCGGATATCCGCCATCGGCGGCCGAAACGGTTCCGCGATCATGCTCAGCGATGCGACCTCGGCCCTGCGCACTTCGTTCGCCGGATCCTGAAACCGAAAGAGCGGCAGCTTCGCGTTGATTTTGTGGAACTTCGAAATCTTCTGGTATCCGCCAGCGACTTTCTGAAGGACCAGCCTGCCTTCGGGGCCGAGCTCCTCGCGGAGAATGTCGTTCCTGTCAGAGCCGACAAACCGCATGTCAGGCTCCCACGGCGTCTTCACAGTGACGTCCCCGTCCACCATCGTGAGATCGGTGAACGTGACCCATGTACCCCAACCCGGCTTTCTCAACGCTTCCGGAGTGATCGTGTCGCGCGGGAAAATCCGGTCGAAATTCCATATGCCGCCCGGCTTGCGATCGAGAACGATTACCGGCCTCACGAGCTTCACGCCGTCGAAGTCGATTCGCTGCGAACGCAGCGCGAGGAGCTCATACCGCGCGTGTACTTCGGCGATATTCGCGAGAGGCTCACCCGCGCTATCGGTGATCACGAGGTCATGCAGCACGAATCCCTCGAGAAGATTCCCGGTGATGGGTCCCGTCCTGATGATCCCGTGCGCAGTGCCCCGGATTGCGCCGACAACCTGCCGGCGAACCTGTTCCCGTCCCCAGTCGGTATTGGTCGCGACGAAAACACCACCGACAACCAGCACGGCGACCACCGCGAGCGCAGCAAAGAGCCGGATCAATCCGGTCCGCATCAGAATGCCTCTCCGATCGAGAGGTGCAGCACCATTCTGTCGAGCACACCCCACACGCCCTGTCCGACAGGCTTGAAGCGGCGGGGCTCGTTCAACGTCACCAGCGTCTTCTCGCCGGCCACGATCATGTCAGTAAGCACCGGCAGCGTTTCCGCGAGGCCCGGGTTGATGCCGATGTCCACCCGGATCGGGCCAACGGGCGAGCGATACCGCACTCCAATCCCCGGCGTGATTGCGGCTTTGCTCTTCGGAAGCTCAGGATTGGTTTTCTGCGAGACGTATCCGGCATCGATGAAGCCGGCTCCGAACAGCTGCTTCCACAATGGGAAGCGCAGCTCGGCACTCAACTCCACCACGAAATTTCCACCGAGAGGGCGGGTCTCGAAATCAAGCCTGTCGAGCCCGTCAACATTCGGATCGCACGTCATTATGTCGACAACTACGCCGCATTCGGGATCGTTCTCTCTCAGCACTGAAGAAGGAATCGTCAGCACCCGCGGGCCGAGCTGGTTTTCCCCGTAGCCGCGTACCGAGCGCGAGCCGCCGGCGTAGAAGCGCTTTCGCGGATGGAGCAGCGCAGCGTCGGTGTTGACGCGAAGGGCCGTCGACGTGCTCGGAAGAGCGCGAACCCAGCCCATGCGAAGGTGGCCGGCAAGCGTGCCGCGGCTTCGTATCGGGTGATAGACAGCGGCGTCGCCCGTTGCGCGATTGTACCGGAAGTCCGAGAACGTGAAGGTCGATGCATGCTCGGCATCAGCGTTGAAGCGATAGCCGCGCGTTGGCGAAAGAGGATCGTTTGCGCGATTGACGTTCATCGCGATAGTGAACGGCGACAGCTTCTGATTCTGCTGAAGCGCACCAAGGGTGCCGGTGTCACAGATTCCGAAATTCACGCAGAAGTAGATGTCGCCAGCTTCGACCCTGCTAAGCTCGAAGCGATAGTTCGCGCTGGCAAACCCTCTCTCGAGAATCTCCCGCGTAAACGTTGCGCTCGATCCGAGTCCATTATCGACATAAATCCCGGGCGCGCTGCGGCGATGGCCAAAAAAGCCGATGCCCAGCTCGTTCTCCCGCGCCCTGAACCAGGGTTGCCTGAGGTTTACGCTGGCGTTGAAGGTCGGCAGGAAATACACATCGCGATCGCTTCTCACATTCTCGAATGAGTTCCGGAAGATGAATCGTCCGTTCAGCGATTTTGCGAGGAGATTGCCGACTGCGCCCTGCACGTCGAAGCGCCGTGCGTTGCCGAGAAAGTTGTAATGCGTATATCGGGCTTCGACCTGAACGAAATCGACAGTGCTGAAGCCGGCGCTGATCCTCGCTTCGCGCTGTGGCGCTTCCTGGACGTTGACGATAAGCACTTTCGCCGAGTCATCCTGACGCGGGATGTCGATCGACGCGCGCCGGAAGAGATTCGACTCATAAAGCGCGCGCTGGCTTCGCAACAGCTCGGATCTCCTGAACAGGTCACCGGGGTGCAGTGAGAGCGAGTTGAGAATCACGTTCGTCGCGATCTTGTTATTGCCCTCGACGATTATGTCGGACACCGTCGCGATCCAGCGTGGGTTCAGGGCGATCTCGACCACGGCAGTTTTGGCATCGGTGTCGATCACGACGCTGGTGTCCACGAGAGCGTCCGCGTAGCCCTTGTCCCACAAACGCTGCTGGAGAAAGATCATGCTCGAGTCGAGCCTGATGACGCTCAGCGGGGAATTGGCGCCGAGTACGAGGCGGTCGTCAATCTCACGCTGGGTCAGCACGGGGAAAGCCTGAGTGACCCCAATGCGCGAAACCATCGTGGGGGCACCCTCGGTTACGTTGAACGTCACCGCAGCTTCATTGCTCCCCTTCAGTGTCACCACTGTGTCAACGACAGTCTCACGGTAGCCGCGCTTCCAGTAGAAGACGCGCGTGCGCAGGACGTCCCGGGCGAGCTCCTCGCGATTGAGGTACTCGCGCTCGTAGACGTAGTTGGCTTTCGTGATCCAGCAGATCGGCAGAAGGATTGCGCTTATGCAATGCGACTTCTCGGTCGCAATGCTTGTCTTCAGCGCATCGATATCGATCGCCTTGACTCCGTTGAAAGTGAGTCCGGTAACCTCGATCCTGTCGCCTGAGTTTGATTGTGCAGCGATCGACCCGGGAATCAGCGCGAAAGCCGCTGCGATCCACCACATCGACCATCTTGGTGACCGGCCCATGGAGGCTGATAAGAGCAAGGGATGGGCCGGGGGAGAGGCCGGTTTCAGGGGAGTATTTCCGGGCGGTATAGCGGCGGACGAGCCCCTACAGCCCTTCCAGCAGTGCATCGTTGCCCGGCGTCCCCGCGATTCGCTTGATCAGCCACTCCATTGCGGACGAAGAAGGCATCTGTTGAAGCCCCCTGCGGAGCGTATAAACGTGCTCAAGCTGGTCCGGCCGGAAGAGCTTATCCTCGCGCCGGGTACCGCTCGTGGACACGTCGATCGCGGGAAAAATGCGACGCTCGGCCAATGACCGGTCGAGCTTGATCTCGCAGTTTCCGGTGCCCTTGAATTCCTCGAATATCACGTCGTCCATACGCGAGCCAGTTTCGACGAGCGCCGTTGCGATAATCGTGAGTGAGCCGCCGCCATGTTCCGGTGCAACTGATCGCGCGGATCCGAAAAATGCCTTCGGCTTTGCCATCGCCGTCGCATCGAGTCCGCCGCTGAGCGTGCGGCCCGTTCCGCGCTCGACGGTGTTGTACGCGCGTGCCATGCGGGTGATCGAATCGAGAACGATGACAACGTCCTTGCCAAGCTCGACCATGCGGCGCGCACGCTCGAGAACCATTTCGGTGACGTCGGTGTGGCGAGCTGCAGGCATGTCGAAGCTCGATGCGACAACTTCGCCATATCCCCACGTGATCATCTCGCTCACTTCTTCCGGTCGCTCATCCACGAGCAGCACGAGCAGTACCGCTTCGGGATGATTGACCGCAACGCCTTCGACAATTGCCTGGAGCAGCATCGTCTTTCCGGCGCGTGCCGGCGCGACGATGAGTGCGCGCTGGCCGTATCCGATCGGTGCGATGAGATCGATTGCCCTGCGCGTGAGTTCTGGTCCGCCCTTCGCGGGGCGACCTGTCTCGAGCTTGAGTTTTCTCTCGGGGTATGATGCGATGAGCGCGCCGAAGTCCGGGCGTCTCAGTGCGAGGTCCGGATCTGATCCGTTGATCTGGGTAATCTCGGCAACTACGGTGCGGCCTCTTTGATCGCGGCCGGTTGTCGCGAAAACTGCATCGCCGCGACGAAGGTTGTACTGCTTCGCAAGATTGGGCGGAACGTATGCGTCAGATGGATCTGTGAGATAACTGTTGGCGGCGCGGCGAATGTAGCCACCGTCGCGTGATGCTTCGTACCAGCCGGTCGTTTCGCCATCGGGAACGATGGGCGCGAGTGGCTGTCGTGGTGCGGGCTCGCCGCCGCCACCACCGCGTTGCGGCCGGTTGTTGTTTCTGCCGCGGCCACGCTGGTTGCGGTTGCTGCGTCTGCCATCGCGTCGATTGTCACCGCGCCCATCGCGATTTCCACCCTGCTGACCGCCAAACTGATTGCGGCCCTGAGGCTGGTTGTTGTTGTACGCCGGCGCACCAACAGAATCGTCTGACTCACGCGGTGCCTCTGGAGGCGGTGAGTCCTGTGGCGCCGCTGTCGAAGCTGGCGCGTCGTTATTTCCTTCGTCGCTCATATTGCCTGGTTGCGGAACATCGAAGTTGTCGGTGTCCTGTTGGGCTGATTCAATTGGCTCGCGATACGGGTCAGCATCCCCGTAGGGCTCATTAGCACGAGGACCGGAGGGGCGTGGGCCTCGGCCGCGACGAAAAGGACGTCGGCGTTCGTTCATCAATTTGTGGTGTGGCGGAAATAAAGTAGCGCGACTGGCTTCTGCGGCGGGCGCGGGCTGAACTCACGCGTCGTCCCGCAAACTGCATCTTGTTCGAGGCGCGCCTCTAAGGGCTGCGCAGTTGAACAGAATGGTACACCTGACCACAGTAGGACGCAAGCAGCGTTAGTTTGGCAACATCCCCGAACCGATATCATGACCTCGATTCTCGACGACGAAACAGATCCCATCCCCGGCCTGGAGCAGGCCGTTGCTGAGAGCCCCAACGATGCCCGCAAGCTGGTTGCGCTGGCCAATGCCTACTGGCTGACAGGCCGTGGTCCGGAGCCGGTCGGTGAGTTGGCCTCACGCGCAATCGCGGCAGATCCTGACAACCGTGCGGGGTGGCACTTGTGGGCTCTTGCCGAGTCCGATCCGCGCCAGCGACTCGGGCGATGGCAGCAGGTTTCCGGGCGATTCCCGAAGGACGATCTGGCCCGCGCGAACGTGGCGGACAATGCCGCTGCCCTTGCCGGCGCGGAGAAGGATTACGACGCCCTCGATCTTGCGATACTCACGTACGAGCAACTGCTTGCCACCGCGGAAAATCGCGAGCAGCGGGAAGCGCTCGATGGTGCGCTCCGCAATCTGAAAGGATGGCGCTTTTGAGTCACGATCACGCAGGCTCTGATGACTGCGTGGTCGGCTCGGTTGTCGGCGGGTCGATAGTGATTCCGCACCTTCGTCGTGCGGTCGATCGGTGGAGCGAGTTGGAGGAGATGTAACTGCGGACGTATTTCGGACTGCGGAATTCGGACTGAGCTGATTGCGGACTGCGGACGTATTTCGGATTTCTGGTTTCGGACTAAGCCCGCACTTCAGTTCGCATTCCGCAGTTCGCAATACGTCCGCAGTCCGCAATCAGCTCAGTCCTCATCCCGCAGTCCGAAATACGTCCGCAGTCCGAAATACCTTCGCCTACTGTGCCGGCTTTGCCACCGTGGCAGGGTTTCCGTCAGAAACGTATCGCGACGCATTCTTGTCGAGACGGTCGAGAACGTTCTCCAGCTGATTTCCAAACACCTCGATTCGCTTGATGCTGAGCGGATTGAACTTCGGGTCGTGCGGACTTTCAGTCGGACCACCCGCTACTTCGAGGATCGCCTCGTTGTCATAGCGAAAGGCCTTTCCTGTCTTGGGGTCCGTCCATGAGCCTGATTTCACCAAAGCGCGGTTTTTCGGCCATACACCAAGTGGAAGTGCAAAAGTGCGCACGTTGTAGCCCGGGACTGCCGAGTCGATCGCCATCTCGCCGCGGGCAATCTGCTCCTGCACGACTGCTTCTGAGTATTTGCTCAGGTTCGCGTGCCAGAGTGTGTGGTTGCAGAGCTCGAATCCCTGCTCCTTTAGGTACTGGACCTTCTTGTGGCGCCACTCGCTCTTCTGTCCTTCGATGCCCTTGTCGCCGAAAAATGAACGGCCTGCCGCCGCACCGGAGAGCATGCAGAACACTGCGTTGTTGGCCCAGTCGGGGTGTGTCTTCCTGAAATTCATCCAGATGCCGACACCGCTGACCGGATCGATCTCGAGGTTGCCATTCCGTTCGATGTACCTGAACTGGCTTGGGCTCGCATCATCGAAAACGAAGACGACTGGGGAGAGGCCCTTGGGCAGGTCGATCTTGCGGTCCAGAAGCTGCGAGATGCTGATCGGCCGGTAGCCTCTCTTATAGATGAGCTCGAGGTCACGGGCAAAGCGGGCGCGTTCGCGGGCGTAGCGGCCGTCTGCTGTGTCTATGAGATGATATTCCACGACCGGAATACGACCGAGCTCATTCGGAATCCGAGCGGAGTCTTCTGCCGTAAGGACAAATGATCCTTCGGGCAGGGTGGTGGCGCTGTTGGCGGCTGGCGGTGTATTAGCTGAGACGGTCGAATCGGCCGAGACTGCCGCCGCAGCGGTGTCACCCTTGCTGGTGCAGGCGACGGCGATGGCTGCCAGAGTTACGGTTGCTGCTAATCGTTTGAACATGGATGCGTGATGCAGTTTAGAAAGTGGAAGATAAAAATACAGCGCGATGCGGCACTCAAGACTGCACTCGCAATAAGCATTCTAGGCGTAATTGCCCTCGATGTCTGGGTTGCCACGTGCGGTTTTCATGGCTGCCCTACACCCCGGCAAATCCAGACCTATCGGCCTGACGAAGGCGGACGGATCTACGACCGCAATAACCAGCTGATGGGCCGGCTCGCGATCGTGCGACGCCTGAATGTACCAATCTCGCAGGTTCCTGTGCACGTGCGTCAGGCATTCATCGCGACGGAGGACAGGCGCTTCTACGATCACGGCGGTGTCGACTGGCGCGGATTCGTGCGATCGGCTCTCGCCAATGTTCGAGCTGGCGGGGTTTCTCAGGGCTTCAGCACGATCACGATGCAGGCTGCGCAGAACAGTTTCGTCGTGCGGAAGTATCCAAATCGCTCGTTACGCCAGAAGCTGGTCGAGCTGCGGGTCGCGCAGCTGATGGAAGGGTCGCTGACGAAGGATCAGATCCTCGAGATGTACATGAACGTCATTTATATGGGGAATGGCGTTTACGGCATCGAGGCGGCAAGCCGCGATCTGTTCGGAAAGAGCGTGTCGAAAGCGACGGTTTCCGAGGGAGCGCTCCTCGCTGCGCTTCCAAAGGCGCCGTCATATTACACTCCGCGCCGAAATCCGCGGAGGGCGCAGGCGCGCCGGAACCTGGTGCTGTCGTTGATGGTTCAGCAGGAATATGTACCGCGAGCGCGGTTCGCGGCGCTGGCAGGAACTCCGCTCAGCATCGCGAAGAACGAATGGCGGCCGGATACGAGTGGTGACTCGTTCGCTCTGGACGCGGTGCGTGCGTTCGTGGATTCCGTACTGAGCAAGCGTGCTGAGGATGTTTCAGATTTCACTGTATACACGACGCTCGATAAAGGCGCGCAGGCCGCTGCTGATCGCGCGGTATCCCGTCGTGCTACCGCAATTCAGCGTGAGTCGCGAAGCATGTGGAATGGGGTGCGCCATTCGATCCAGGGCGCCATGGTCGCCATCGATCCGCGCAACGGAGACATTCGCGCGCTGACGGGCGGAAGACGTTACGAACGTGGCAACTACAATCGTGCATTGCAGGCAAAGCGCCAACCGGGCTCTGCTTTCAAGCCGTTCGTGTATGTGTCCGCGCTTTCAGCAGGATATTCGCCCGGCTCCGACGTGCGGGATGAGCCTGTTGAAGTGGTGCAGGGAAGAAGTGTCTGGAGTCCGGCGAACTACAGTGACGAATACCTCGGCCTCATCACGTTCAGGCGTGCACTGATGCGCTCGTCGAATGCAGCTGCAGTTCGTGTGAGCCAGACGATTGGATTGCGGAGCATCATCGACAACGCGCATCGAATGGGGATCGACAGCGAGATTCCCAACTACCCGTCGATTGCGCTTGGCGCGCTGAACGTGACCCCGCTCGAGCTGGTGAGAGCCTATGCGCCGTTCGCGAACGGTGGCTTTCGAGTCACGCCGCGGCTGGTAAAGCGAATCGAATCGCGCGAAGGGAAGGTGTTGTGGAGTGGCGAGGTCGCCCCTCTTCAGCGTGTGATCAGCCCTGCTAATGCCTACGAGCTTACATCGATGCTTCGCGCCGTTGTCGATTACGGCACCGGGCGTCCTGTGCGTGACTATGGTGCGAAGGGAATGATTGCCGGCAAGACAGGCACGACGAACGATGGCAACGATGTATGGTTTGTCGGCTACACCCCGACTGTCGTCGCCGCATTCTGGTTCGGGTACGACGAGCCTCACTCGATTAGCTATCAGGCTTCTGGTGGCCGCCTCGCATCACCTGCGTGGGCCGAGTTTTATACTCGCGGCTGGAAGGAGCAGCCTGCCGAAGGCTCGTGGCAAGCTCCCCCTGAGTTGAGTGAGTCGATTACGATCGATCCGACGACGGGATGGATCGCAGGCGAGTGGTGTCCTGCGAGAAAGCTCGAGCACTTCAAGCCTGGGACGGGTCCGCGCCAGGAATGTCTCGACCACGGACCTCCGTATGACTCGGAGCCGGTCTGGACGAGCGACGACGATTTCGGCGAGCAGATCGAGAAGAAGGCAGGCAAATTTGGCAAGAAGATCGGAAAGGCTCTGGGGAAAATTTTCCGGTTCTAGCGGTGCCTCGGGAGGAGGCGTAGCTAGCCAAAACCGTCCATTCTCTTTCGGTCATCGCACACTTCTACCGTTGTGTGGGAAATGTTGGCTGGGAAAGAAACCAGGCATACAGAGCGTCGTTCGCATACGTCTCGGTCCATGCGTTGTGTCCGGGTTTCTGGTACAGCGTAATTTTGGCGTTACCGTCGCACCGGTTCAGTGCGCTGACCAACTCACTGTCGTTGAGGGCAGGAAAATCCTCATCTAGCGAGTTGTGAAACGCCCAGACTGGCACCCTCCGGATGCGACAAGCGTCCTGAAGTCGGTCAGAGGTTGCAACCGGCGCTATTGCCGCAAATCGTGCAGGTCTTTCGAAGGCCAGGCGCCAAACGCCCGCGCCGCCGATGCTCGTTCCAGTAGCGTAGACCTTCTGAGCATCGATCGGCAGCTTTGGCAACACTTCGTCAAGCAGGGCATGCACCGCAGCGGCATCCCACCTCGGTGCGTTGGCGGCCAACTGTGGCGACACGACAATAAAGGGAAAGTCAGGCTGAGTCTTCAGTTGCTTCGCTATAGCGGTGTTTCGCATTTCAGCCGCCGGTTCGCCGCGCTGAGCAGATCCGTGCAGATATACGATTACAGGCCAGTTTCGCTGATTAAACCCGCGTGGCAGGAAAACGAGTACATGCGCTTGCATACCTTCGCGTTGCACAACCGGATGGATTGATTGTCCCTCGCTCAGTTTCCATCCACGCTTCTGAGTCATTGCTGGACAAGCTGCGAGCCCCAGAGTTGTAGCGATTAGGAGTAAGCGTCCAATGATCAAGATGCGACTCCTTTGAACGAAGGGCCCGACATGGGCACCCTACCGATCCAGGCCGGCAGCGCCGAGGCGCTGAGTCCGCCCGTGACCATCGTGCCGGACCTGCGGAAGAATTCGCGGCGCTGCACTGTGTGTCCCCCACATACGGTGAAACGGCAAGGAAGCCGGAAGGTACTAGGCCGTCACTGAACACCGGAGCACTTCGGTAATCGGCGTATATCAGCAGGTCAACCGTCGATGCTGCCTCGCGCCAACGTCATACCGCGACCACAATAATGCAACAACACGAACGAACCCTTGACACCGGCTGTCGTGTCAACGCTGGCTTCTGCTCCGAACGCCGCTCGGCAGCAGCAAGCACTGTTAGCCCCCGGCTGTTCACGGTTGCAGATGAGTCCGTCGTTGGACTACGACTGCGGCAGCCGCTGACACTGGCGCGGTAGCGTCGCGCGTTGGGTCAGCGCGGGCGCAAGGACGCGCCCAGTAAGTCGATAATCAGGCGCACGGCCGTCTGCGCGGTCACTCCGGTCGCGTCGTAGAACGGATTCACCTCAACAACGTCGAGTCCGACCACTTGTCCCTTTCGCGGCAAGCCGACGAGCAGCTCATGCATCTGTTGGAAAGTTAGCCCTCCCAGCTCGACCGTCCCCGTGCCCGGCGCGAGACTCGGGTCGAGAACATCGATATCCAGCGAGATGTAGATGTCCCCCAGCTCGGGCAGGGCATCGAGCACCGCGCGCACACCGTCGCGGTGCACGCGCTCCGCCGTAACGATTCGACTCCCGAGTTGCCGGGCGCGCGCGACGCCCCCGGCGTCGTTCGCGACACCGCGCATGCCAATCTGAACGAAGGAGACTCCTGGGAGCTTGCCGACCTGCTGCACCCAGGCCCCATGATTGAGGATCTTTGGGTCGCCGTCGCCATAGGAATCCAGATGCGCGTCGAAATGAACCACCGTGAGCGGCGATCGTCCGAGCCCTCGCACTGCGGGGAAAGCGATCGAGTGATCTCCGCCGAGAATAACCGGGAACGCACCCCGCTTGACGATCGCAGCAACGGCGGCGGTGATGTTCAGTGAGGTGCGCTCCATGTTGCTGGGTACGACGTCCACGTCGCCGACGTCGGCCCATCGCACGCCCTTCAAGACAGTCTGGTCCGTGTCGATGTAGTAGAAGCCGTTCTCGGGAGCCCACGCGTAGATGAGCGACGCCTCGCGTATATCGCGGGGCCCGTATCGCTGTCCGGGTCGATTGCTCGTGCCCTGATCGACGGGCGCTCCCAGAACCACCACGTCCGCATTGAGCATGTCCAGATCTCGAACATACGGCGCGCGCAGGAATGTTCGAATGCCGCCGAAGTCCTGCGACGAATTTCCCAGCGGGGAGGCCTCGGGTGCCTGCGCGCTGACGCTCGCCCCGAGGCTGATCCATCCAGTCAGGCACATCATGATCGCTCGCATTGAGTCTCCTCGAAAAGTCTCCGGCCCCCATAGGCCGCTTGCATCGGTCTAGCGCCTTAACCTAGGCTGCAAGCGAACCATATAGTAGCGAGCGTAGCGAGCAACCTTGAATCAGAAAGGCGGCCGCTTCCAGCGCGCGCCCTGGTCGGCACTCGTCGGGAATACCTGCTGGACCTGTTCGTAACCTGGCCATGGCGCCTCGGTATAGCCTTCCGGCAATACGAGCCGCTCAGTGGAAACTTCGGTGCGGCGAAGTGAAGTGAAGGGCCGCACCTCAACAATTGCTGTGGGCGGAATGGTATCCACGGGGTCTCTCCACAGGCCTAGCGCTGTCAGGGTCGCTGTGGCACCACCGAGTGAATCGCCCTTCATCATCAGCGCAGCGAGTGCGCGCGAGGGGGCGAACCAGCGAACCACTGCGAGCTCACCGGGCCGCGCGTCCACCAATGTAAATCGGCCGCGAGCCAGCGCGCGACCAGAGACGTCAGCGTGCCAATACACAGGGTAGGCACCGTGTTGCCGGAGTACCTCAATTGGTGTCCGATTCCCGAGTGTATCGATAGCTGTGCGCTTTAGCGGGAACCACGCAGGCCAGCCGTCGCGGCGACCCTCGTAATTGTACCGATCATCGGCGATCGCGAAGACGGAAAACGTCCTTGTCGCTGGACGCACTAACACGAACCCGGTGCTGTCGAACAGATAGTAGTCGCCCGCCACGGCTAGTGGCGCGGCGAGCACGATCCCCTCAGTGCGGATAGCTGGGGTGCGACGAGCTACTGCAGCGACGTCAAGACGTCCGCGCCCCCCAGCGAAGACGACGGTACCAGCTATCTGCGTGACGAGTTCGGGAGGCATTCCGAATCGCTTGACGACCGCTGGAGGCGGAGGAGACGATTTAACAGAGTCGATGGCGAAGGTGATGCCGGAAATCGTCGGTCCTGCGCCTTGTGCGTACCCGACTGAAGCGAGCGCCAACACGGAAAGAATCGAGCAGAGAATCCGATACGTCATAGTTCGCTCTGTAAGGGGAAAAAGTGGACGTCTAAAGCCAAAGTTCAGCTGCAACGCGCGTTACACATCACTGCGCCGCCAGTGCCCGGATGTCGCGCGCCACTTCGGACAGGTCATCGTTCAGCTGGTGGTCGCGGCCGACCAGTCGGTGCATGCGGGCGCGGGGGATCGCGGCCGCGTAGAGCTCAACGTGTGCGACCGGCACCTCGTCGTCCGCGTCGCCGTGGCATAGGATGACCGACGTCGCAGCTGGCAGCCGCGCGGCAAGGTCGCCAAGGGGGGCAATCTCCTCACTCTCCCAACCGCCATTGCCGATGAACGGCGCGGCAATCAGCACGATCGCGGCGATGTCTGCTGTGTGCGCTCCGTCCGCGAGGACGTGAATCAGTATCGTTCCGCCGACAGAGTGGCCAACGACAACCGCGCCGGGCCGAAGCGCGGCGAGCTCCCGCTCAAGCACCGGGCGCCACGCCGCCAGCGAGGGATCGGCTTCCTCCGGCATTCGAGGGTAGCGGATGTTGTAGGACGCGCCGAGCTCTCGGCGGAGACTGTCGACCAGGCGGATGTCCCACTCCGCGTGTACGGCGGCGCCGGCACCCTGAACGAACAGCACGTCTCTCATTGTCAGTCGTCAGAAGTGGATGACGTTCAACGCCTAACGCACCGTCTTAGGGTACATCGTGCTCGGCCACAGTAGCGCGCTCGATGAGAGCAGAGAGATCATTCCCCGGCCCCTCCTCACGGAATGCATGCAACGCATCCCGAGACTCCCACTCCTCGTAGACATTCACTCGATTGGGATCCAGCGGGTCTGCCGCCACGACAAAGTCGCGACAACCAGAAGTCATTCTCGCCTGCGACATTGCGGCGGACGACAATTCCAGGAAACGAGCTCGGCCGCCCTCACGGACGTGGATCTGACCGGCAACGATAATCATAAGCGCGTGTTAGCTAGCGCGGTCGAGGACTCGAACCTGGTTTTCCAGCTTGGTGCCAAGATGATCACGCTCGACCTCCAGGTCGTACCGCGCCTGCAGGTTGAGCCAGAAACGATCACTTGTGCCGAAATAGCGAGCCAGACGGGCAGTATTCGCCGAAACGGCGCGGGTGCAATGAACAATTTCGTTGATACGTCGCGCGGGTACACTGATGTCCTTTGCGAGACGATACTGCGAAATGCCGAGCGGCTCGAGAAGTCGAGGGCGAGGACTTCTCCAGGATGAATGGGTGCAAGTTTGCGATAGGCCATAAATATCTTCCTCAGTGGTAATCGACCACGGCGACGTCAAACGCATTGCCATCCTTCAAATGAAATAGAGCGAGCGAAGCGAGCGCACAATATCTTGCTCGACTGCTGCAACGCGAGGTTAGACCGCGATCTTGCGACGATGCGGCTTGGCCTCGTCGCCAGAGCCGACGGACTTCCGTGGCCGCCCACCTTTCGCGCCGTTCATTCGCGCGGCTGCTGGCCGAAGCACGAGGAGTTTCTATTAGAGCACCAGGCGGCGAAGTCCGTCGTGGCGGCCTGCAACTGATACTGCGCTTCTAACTTCGCTGGGGGCAAGTACCCGAGTGGTTCCAGCAATCGGTCCGTGTTAAACCAGCTGACCCATGCCAGCGTCGCGAGCTCGGCGTCGTCCGGACCGCGCCACGGTCCGTCGCGATGAATCGCTTCGGTTTTGAAGAGCCCGATGATCGTGTCCGCGAGCGCGTTATCATATGAATCGCCACTACGTCCGACCGAAGGCTCAATGCCCGCCTCGGCGAGGCGTTCGGCGGAGCGTGTTGTTCCCGTCGCTCAATAACGCCTTAATTGGGCAAATCATACCGACGCCGACTGGATACACGAAATCAAGGCGCGCACGTGAAGCTGCAAAGTGCGCCTTAACGATTGTTTCCGCTCGTCAGCAGCAAGCACCGTTAGGCATTTGGCGACTGATATCATTTCACGGGCCCGAAAACAGCTCCATGTGCGAACGCCGGACCAGTCTTTCCGTGCGGCCAATTGTCGCGGTCGAATCGGATCCCAGGAATCCCAGAGCCGGTGGCTGGGAGGTTGCGCGCGAGTTGGAGTTTTCCGGTCTCGGGGTCCACGTCGATCAGGTAGACTCCACCAGCCAGCGTTCCGCCACCGGTCATCACGATGCGACGCCCCCCAGGTTCGAGCGCGAGCCAGTGCGGTCGAGCATCGATGCCGAAGCCGAGTTCGTCCACGATCTCCGGTTTCAGAGGATTCGACACATTCATGACCACCACGGATCCGGTGGTACCAACCGGCTGCACCCAGAACCGGCCGAGCCGCACCGGCACGTTGCAGTCCGTGTCCTCTCCCGTAACCGCCGACCATGGGAACGAGCGCACGAAGGTGGCGACCGGCGTGCTGTCCAGCCCGGAGAGCATGTACAGCCCGCAGCGGAATGTCGCGACCATCACGGTCCTGCCATCGGCGAGCAGCCGGGGTTCAGCTGGATGCAGGTGTTCGTCTCCGCGCGGCCCCGGCGGGAGAAGGATGGTGTGCAACAGTGTCAGATCGGAGAGCCGCCAGACTTGCACTGACCGCCCCACGAGTCGACCATGCATGTCGGCCGACGTGGTCACGACGCGATCGAGTCCCGGGACTACGGCCAGACTATATGGGCGAAGGTCGGGGTCAACCGCATTCGCGGCGCTAGCCGCTCGGAGCATCCGGCCGCGCTGGTCCAACTCGACCAACCCACCGACCGCGCCGTGCTCGTCCGCGCGACTCTGGAATGTGCTGAGCACCATCCCGCTCGGCGTGCGCGCGTAACTGTGCGGATGAGAAAAAGGACCGGCATCGCCGAAGTGGCTGAGGAGTCTTGGGTGCGGCGCGTCGCTGAGATCAAACACGAAAGATCGCCCAGAGTCCCACGCGCTGGCGAAGAGTTCATTCGAGGAGAGTTCGTACTCGACGTGGTGCGCGCCGCGAGCGCCCTGTGCCGGCAGCGTGGTGATGACCTGCCCGTACGTCGCCGAGCGGCGATCCACATCGACGACCGCGAGGAAGTCGTCGGAGCCCTTGTCTACGTCCCAGGCCCACACAAATACGTGAGTGCTTCGGCCGGACTCGCTCGACATCGCCATTGGGGAACAGCTGCACACCGCGAGGAGGGGCAGGCCAGTCAATGCGCGACGAATGGGACGAAGTCGAGGCACCTCAAGGCAGAAGGCGAGCAGGTCCATGTGACAATCCCTTCCCGTGGGGTTGAGCGGACGATACTTCCGCGTGGGCTCGGCCTAACGCTCTAGCTCACCTGCGGGCGAGTTAAATAAGAAGCGCATGCGCAGTATGCGCCATCCTCACGTCGCCCGTCAGGTGCAGCGTTCGTTAGACGACAGGTCGCGATGCAGATGGGTCGCCGGGCCCTCGCGACCTGACCTCAGTGCGGCGCGTAGTGCGGGGGGCTGCCTGGGCCCGTCCGCGCGATGTGTTCGTCTGCGAGCGGTGTGCCCTGTTGAAATAGCACTCGCCACCTGCCGTCCTCGCGTATGTATAGCCGAGTGACGCGGAACGTGCTTCCCGTTACGTCCGTCCGATGCCGCTGTCCCCAGATGCGGATGCTCCGTGTCACGAGAACCGCGTCGGAGCCGAGTGCCCGCACCCATGGTGCCGTTAGGTTCTGAGTGCTGTCGGTTGCCTTGGCGCCGCGTGCGATCCGGAAGAGCCGTGCGCCCGTCCCAAGCATCTCGCCATCGGGCGCGACAGAGTAGTAGGCCGCCGCAAAGAACGGTCGCATCGCGGCAGTGTCCCCCCGGGCCTCCGCCGCGGTCAGCGTCGAATCCAACGCGCTAACAGCGCGCACGGTCTGAACGAGCGCGCTGCTGTCGCGTCGGACGATTAGAGCCTGCGACTCTGCAGACCCGCCGCACAGCGCCGAGGCGGCGAACGCGATACCGATGCTACAGTGGCTAAACCGCGACACTTTCATCGTCACGTGACCTGGGTTGTCGTCTAACTACACATTAGACAGCGAGAATATACTGCAGAGGGCAGACAAATCGACTTTGCGCCGCCGCAATTTCTGCATCTTCAACGGTGACTTGTCGTCAGAACTCTTTCTGCCCCATGCTATTGCGTCGTGCCACCCTTATGCGCATGTGCAGGATGCTGCGAGAATCCTGCAGCATAATAAACGCGATTCTTCAGGATGACCGTACACCTACCGCACCGGTCCCTACACGAGACCGAGCCAATCGCTGGCAATACCAGCGTATCCCGGAAAGATCTTCGATGTACTCGCAGCACCAAGATGCCGCGACGTCACCTCAGCGAAGACTGAACGAAAATCAGTAGTCAACGCGAGATCGCGACCCTCGTAAAGCTGCTCACGCTCCAGGCCCGGCCACCGACCGTGAACCTTGCCACCCTTCACATCGCCGCCAATTACGAACAGTGCGCCGGCATGGCCGTGATCGGTTCCTCGACTGCCATTCTCACGCGCCATTCTTCCGAACTCTGACATCGTCAGGATGACAACGTCGCTCATCCTGTCACCAAGGTCTGTAACCAGCGCAGCTATCGAAGCAGAGAAATCGGTGAGACGCCCGGCAAGCTGTCCATTCACCGAGCCCTGGTTCACATGCGTGTCCCAGCCTCCGACGTCAGCAAACGCTATCTCCATTCCAACGTCGGCCTTCACGAGCTGCGCGATCTGAAGAAGCCGCTGCCCGAACTGTGAGCGCGGATACTCCGCGCCGTTCCGCGGCCGATACTGTCTCGGATCAGCCGCCTTCAACATCTTCACGGCCTCGAACATCTCGGCCCCTGTTCCATGAACGAGATCGGCGGATCCAGTTCGATACAACGCCTCGAGCCTTTCAGCCTGAGAGCCCGACGTTCGCACAGTGAACTGATCGAGGTTATTCATCGCGACAACCTCGTTCGCGCCTTCCATGATGCGCGGCGTCTGCGGCGTGAGAGCCACTGCGCGGAATGGCGAAACCCTGCACTCATCGCATGTACCCTTCACCGCGAGATACCTGTTCAACCAGCCGTCGGTAGTGCCTTTGATGTCGGGTGTTCCAGATTCCATGTAGTCCTGCGCATCGAAATGCGAGCGCGTAGCACTGGGACTGCCCACCGCATGTACGGGTGCAAGCATGCCGCGATCATACAACGGCTTGAATGGCGCAAGCGATGGATGAAGACCGAAGAATCCATCGAGATCGATTGCAGCGTCAACTGATACTGATCGCCCCGATCCAGTCGGCCGTGGGATCGCAATCGAAGGACGCATCGAATAGTACGCCTTTTCGCTGTGCGGAACGATCATGTTCAGCGCATCGGCAGCACCACGCTGAAAGAGACAGATCAGAATTTTTCCCTTCGGCGCCCTGACCAACTCCGCGCCGAACGCCGTGCGGCGAAGAAACCCAGGGCTGATGCCGAGCGTCACGAGCGCCAGCGCGCCCGACTTGACGAATGCTCTTCTCTCCATCGACCGATCCCCTCAGCGCCGCTGAAATTCGGGTGAACCCAGCGCAAGCCCCACCACCTGAGCGATACCAGTTAACTGAGCCTTCCGTCGTCCCATCGTGCCTTCATCCGACCGCGTGAGAAGAGGATTTTCTCCAGAGATGAGAACAGCCCTCGTTTCCGGGGATATCGATCCGCCCAGCAGCAATGACGCCACAGCGTCTACCTGTTTCTCACGAGGTGCATTCTTCAGCGCCGCGAAGCTCGGAATGGCATCGACATCAGCGCCAGGGATTCGGCTCGATGCAGCAGCGATTCCAAAATTGATTCTGTTCAGAATCGCCCCTGCATTCATCCACGCTTCGCCGGTTTCCGGATATCCGTTTGGAGCCTGATGGCCGTAAATCGGCTGCCCGAGCAACGCAATCGCCTGCGCTGTGCGCGGTGTCTCATCGGGAACAGCGTTCATCGCGCGCAATGCGCTCACCACAACCTCGAACGGTGACTTGACTTTGCTGCGGTATGCGGCCGTCGAATAGAACTCGTTCGAGGTGACAATCGCGCGCACCACTTCTCGTATATCGCCATCAGTGCGCAGGAAAACCTGTGCGGCACGATCGACAAGCGCTTGCGGCGGCGAGTCTGATACAAACCTGATCGCGAGCTTTCTTGCGATGTATCGAGCAGTTGACGAATGCCGCGCGAGGATATCGAGCACCTCCTGCCCATCCTCGATTCCGCGGCCGCCGCGCAGCTTTCGCCCGAGTACTGTCTTCTCGCCAGCGTCGTGCATCTCGGGCCTGAACACGAAGCCACCACCCGTCGCGGGCGAACGAATGGTCCAACCAGTGAGAGCACGCGCGACATCGATCACGTCCTGCTGAGTGTATCCACCATCAACACCAAGCGTGTGCAACTCCAGCAGCTCGCGACCATAATTCTCGTTGAGACCGCCCTGCCGCAGTCGCGCGAGCTGCTCGCCGGGAAGTGCGCGAGCGCGCCGACGGTTCACAGTCGCAAGCCTTGGCCTGCTCGTGTCACCCATGCTTCTGGCATTGTCCAGGTAGAAAAGCATTGCAGGGCTCGCTGCTACCGCGCCGAGCAGGTCTCGAAATTTTCCCAGGGAATTCGGCCTGATTACGTCGCGCTCATACTCGATCAGGTAGTACGGCTGCGGCGGTCCCTTCTGCGCGAACACGCTGAAGTGATTCATCCAGAAGTCAGTCATCACTTCCTGAAGCTGCCGATTTCCCGCAACCGCACGCGCGACACGAGCCGACTGAACCTGCGTGATCACGGCGCGGCGACTGGTCGCCGCATCCTGCATAGCACCGGGGGCATTTCGCCGCCGCTGTCTCTCAACTGTGTCCCCAAGTTCGCGAGCCTCCCGCCGCTCGCGCTGGGCACCGGAATACGCTCTGAGCAATTCGTTCTGGTCTGCTTTCAGAACGCTGTAACGACTGAGAAAGCGCTCGATATCCCCATCCGGGATACGATCAGGATGAAGCTGAAGATCAACCCATGCATCAATCCCGATTTCCCGAACGCGCTCGGCGTCGCCCGGCTTCGCGCCAAACGTCAATCTGTTGAGCGCGTGTATTACCTGCTGATCGGCAGCGAGCTCCCGATGGTCGAGAGGTGTCTGAGACGCAACTGGCTGCGTTGATCCGAACTGTAGTCCGACAGCTACGACAAGAGCAGAAGCAGTACTTCTCATATGGCTGATCCCGGAAAGCTGAACTGGTAGACGCCCCGGAAGTGACCCTGTTAAATCACAGCGCCTCGAGATACTGCTTCAGGTCTGTCTTCGGCTTCGGGTACTCGAGCCCCAGACTCTCGAGCGTCGCGACAATTCGCTTGGCGATGAGGTAATTGCGCGCCTTATTGCTGTCCGATGGAACGACGAACCACGGCGCCCATTCAGTGCTGCACCTGGCAAGAGCGTCGCGGTATGCGACCGTGTACTCATCCCAGAGTTTACGCTCCTCGAGATCTCCCGCGTTGAACTTCCAGTTCTTGGTCTCGTCCTCCACGCGTTCACGCAGGCGTTCTGTCTGTTCCTCGCGTGACACGTGTAAGAAGAACTTGAGGATCACGGTGCCGTTATCGGATAGCATCCGTTCGAAATCATTGATCTGATCGTATCGCTTCGACCAGACGTCTTCAGAAACAAGCGAACGCACCCGAACTACGAGAACATCCTCGTAGTGTGAACGATTGAAGATGCCCATCATGCCCTTTTCGGGCACGGCCTGATGGATCCGCCACAGGTAATCGTGCGCAAGCTCGAGCGGCGTCGGCGCCTTGAACGACGTCACGCGAACACCTGACGGGTTGCACGCTCCAATGACACTGCGCACGACTCCGTCCTTTCCAGCAGCGTCGCGACCCTGAAGGATGATCAGAAGCGAGCGGCGGCCATCGGCATAAAATACCTTCTGCAGCTCTTCAAGCTTACCGAGCTGTTTTTCCAGCTTTTCCTTCAGGTCGTCACCCTTGCCAAGCGATTTGGGCGCTGATGCGTCGTCGTCGCTCAGCTCGAGCGTATCACCTAGTTTCACAGGTTCGAGCAGCATGAAGCCTCAGGGCTGAAGGTCGAAGCGCGAAATGATCTGTGGCACTCCGTCGCTGTAATAATCATCGATGCGCGTCTCTTCCATGAACCCGTAGGCTATCAATAACGCCCTGTATTTCATCACGCGCGGATCTCCAGGAACTTCCGCGATGATCATGCGGGAGTTAGACGCAGACAAATCCTGAGTCATGTACAGCATGATGCGCAGGCCAATTCCGGCACGGCGCGATCGCGAAGCAACGAGCACGGCATGAATGATACCTGTGCCTATCGCTCCTCCAACGATGCCATAAACGCCAAAGCCGACAACTTCGCCATCGCGAACAGCAACGCACGCGCGGTATTCTCCGGCGGGATCGTCGACAGCGGCGCGAAGCAACTCCGGAAGGCGAGTCAGCCACGGATTCTTGTCCTGCTCCCACGCCAGCAAAGCAAGCGCGGCGGCGAGATCCTGCTCGCGCGCCGCGTGGACATCGAGTCGTTTAAGGGCCGGGGCAAGCACCGTCGCGCTCGCAGTCACTACTATATATGAAGCGCGCGTCCGAGCACGCCGAGCGCTGCCTCTTTAACGGTCTCGGAAAGCGTCGGATGGGAGTGCACGGTAATACCAATGTCTTCCGACGACCCACGATACTCGAAGGCGAGCACAACTTCCTGGATCAGGTCTGATGCATTCGGCCCGATGATGTGGCAGCCAAGCAGCTCGTCGGTCTTCGCATCCGCGATGAACTTCACGAAGCCGCTGGTCTCGCCCATCGTTCGCGCGCGCCCATTTGCAGAGAACGGAAACTTCCCGGTCTTGTACTCGCGACCGCTCTCCTTCACCTCATGCTCGGCCAGCCCGACTGTCGCGATCTCCGGCCACGTGTACACGATAGACGGCATCGACTTGTAGTCCATGTGCGCCTTGTGACCCGCGATCACCTCGGCGGCAACCACTCCCTCCTCTTCGGCCTTATGGGCGAGGAGCTTGCCGCCAACGGCATCGCCGATTGCAAAGACGTTGGGAAGATTCGTTCGCATCTGTGCATCGACGACGATCTCGCCGCGTTTGCCAAGCGTCAGACCGAGCGCCTGGGCATCGATACCATTCAGGGAGGGCTTGCGGCCAACCGACACGAGAACGTAGTCGGCCTCGAGCGTCTCCGATTTTCCGTCGGCTTCGAGAAACACATTGACCTTCTTACCGTGTGGTCTCGCGTTCACCACCTTGGTGCCCGTGCGAATTTCGAGTCCCTGCTTGCGGAAGATCTTGTCGGCTTCCTTGATGACTTCTTCGTCATTGCCGGGGAGGATGGTAGGGAAGAGCTCGACCACCGTGACTTTTGCACCAAGGCGGCGCCACACGGATCCAAGCTCGAGTCCGATCACCCCGCCGCCGATGACGATCAGGTGCTCAGGCACCGCGGGAATCTTCAGCGCACCGACGTTGGAGAGAATTCTCTCCTCGTCGAACTTGAGGAACGGCAACTCGATCGGAACCGATCCGGTTGCGATAATTACGCTCTTTGCCTGATAACTCGTGACGGCACCGTCCGCGGCGGTCACTTCCACGATGTTGCCCGCCTTCAGCGTACCGCGCCCCTTCGCCCACTCGATCTTGTTCTTCCGGAAGAGGAACTCGATGCCCTTGGTGTTCTGCGCTACGACTGAGTCCTTCCGCTTGAGCATCGTGTCGAGATCGGCCGAGACACCTTCGATCTTCACGCCGTGCTCGGCTGCATGCAATCGGGCGAACTCGTAATGCTCCGACGACGTGAGCAAGGCTTTCGACGGAATGCAGCCGACGTTGACGCAGGTTCCGCCGAGCGTCTTGTCCAGCTCGACGCAAACAGTGTTGAGGCCGAGCTGCGCGGCGCGAATCGCCGCGACATAACCGCCGGGGCCTCCGCCGATGATTACGAGGTCGGCGTTCTTCGCGTCAGGCATGTCAGGAGATCAGCATTGAAGCAGGATCCTCGAGGAGCTCCTTGATGCGGACGAGGAAAAGAACCGCCTGCTGGCCGTCGACTATACGGTGATCGTAGGACAGGGCGATGTACATCATCGGCCTGATCTCGACCTTGCCGTCAATTGCGACCGGGCGATCCTGGGTCTTGTGGAGACCAAGAATTCCGACTTGCGGGTAGTTGATGATCGGAGTCGATACGAGCGATCCGAACACTCCGCCGTTCGTGATCGTGAAGGTGCCACCAGTGAGGTCGTCCATTGTGAGTTTTCCGTCGCGGGCACGCTTCGCAACAGATGATATGTCACGGCTGATGTCGAGCATTCCCTTGCTGTGTGCGTCCTTCACGTTGGGCACGACAAGTCCTGCATCGGATGCGACTGCAATCCCCATGTTCACATAATGCTTGTAGACGATCGTTTCACCGTCGATCTGCGAGTTGACGACCGGATAACTCTCAAGGGCCATGCATGCAGCTTTCACGAAGAACGGCATGAAAGTCAGCTTGACGCCGTGCTCCTTCTCGACTTTCTCCTTCATCCGCTCACGCAGTGTGTTCACTGCGGTCATGTCGACTTCGTTGAACGTCGTCAGGTGCGCGGTCGAGTGTTGCGACTGTAGAAGATTTTCTGCGATCCGCTTGCGGCGGGTCGTCATTTTTTCGCGGGTTTCCCTCGCGCCAGCGGCGGGTGATGCCGCAGCTGGCTGAGCTTGCGCAGCAGGCGCCGGTGCCGCAGGCTCAGCAGGCGCAGGTGCAGCAGGTGCAGCAGGTGCAGCAGGTGCAGCAGGTGCAGCAACCTTACCGGCATTTGCAACATGTTCGACCACGTCGGGCTTGCTTACGACTCCGCCACGCCCGGTTCCCGCCACGTCGCCGATAGCGACACCCGCTTCCTCAGCGGTGCGTCGAGCGGCAGGACTCGACTTGGCAGAAGAAGCGGTGTTGGCAGGCGCTGAGGCCGGAACCTCAGGAGCGGGAGCAGCGGGAGCCGGAGGAGCCGCGGTTTCAGGAGCCGCAGCCGGTGCGGGTTCAGCCTCGGCCGGAGCGCTCGCTGCGGGAGCCGCGCTCTCGTCCAGCTCGCCGAGCAGCTGATCCACTTTGACTACATCGCCCTCCGCTACTGACGTCTTCGCGAGCACGCCCGCTCGGGGAGCCGGAACTTCGACGGTTATCTTGTCAGTCTCGAGCTCGACGATCGTTTCGCCGCTGGCAACGGTGTCGCCCTGCTTCTTGAGCCAGCGCGATACGGTGGCCTCGACGATCGACTCGCCCAGCGGGGGTACCTTGATGGATAACATTTTTCTTGCAGGAGCAGAGTGGGAACTGAGCCGGTATCTTCCGCCTTCATCGCCCGACAGGCGTCCGGTTCTCAATATAACCCGGGAGATTTTCGTTGCGAGCGCTGACGATCTCTGCGCACGGCGGTCTGAAAATGCTGGACTATCGCAGCGATGTTGCGATTCCTGACCCCGGTGAGGACTCGGTCCGGGTTCGAGTGCAGGCCGCCGCCCTCAATCACCTCGATGTTTTCACCGTTCGTGGACTTCCCGGAATCACGATCACCCCTCCCTGGGTGCTCGGCGCCGACGGAGCCGGGGTCGTCGATGCGATCGGAGAGAGCGTAAGGGGCCTATCGGTCGGGCAGCGAGTAGTGATCAACCCCGGGATCAGCGACCGAACGTGTCGGTACTGTCTCGAGGGGGAGCAGTCGTTATGCGTGAAGTTCGGCCTCCTGGGAGAGCACCGGCCTGGCACCATGGCTGAGTACGTTGTTGTCCCCGCCGTGAATGTCCGCGCAATATCCGATTCCATATCTATAGAAGCAGCGGCCGGATTTACGCTGGCGACGCTTACTGCCTGGCGCATGCTCGTCACCAGGGCGAAGGTTGGACCTGACGACGAAGTGCTGATCTGGGGAATTGGTGGAGGCGTTGCGCAGGCTTCGCTCCGAATCGCGAAACAGCTCGGGGCACGAGTGTGGGTCACCTCAGGCAGCGATGAAAAGCTCGAGAAAGCAAAAGCGATGGGAGCTGACGAAACGATAAATCACCGGACTAAGTCAGTCGGCAGAGAGGTAAGGTCCAGGACAGGCAAGCGAGGCGTGAGCGTGGTGATCGACAGCGTCGGCAAGGACACCTGGGATCAGTCCCTTGTGGCACTTGGCCGGGCAGGGAGGCTCGTGACCTGCGGTGGAACGTCCGGCCCGATGGTGCAGACAGATGTGAGGCGACTGTTCTGGAATCAGTGGACGATCATGGGATCGACGATGGGCAATGACTCCGAGTTCGACGCCGTGACGAACGAGCTCAACGCGGGTCGACTTCACCCGACTATTGATTCGATATTCGATCTGGAGAAGGGGCGCGATGCATTTGAGCTGATGGCGGGGGGACGACAGTTCGGCAAGATCATCGTTCGCGTACCATGACCGAGCAGGCGCAGTACACACCTGACGAGCTAAGGGAGATGAAGGAGAGGTTCATGTCGGGGACGATGCCGACATGCCCGCGATGCGAAGTCAGAATGACGGAAAGGCCAATCGGTGGGGGATCATTTGGACTAGGCTACGCCCGGCGACGAGAATGGCTCATATGCCCGAAATGCCACCGCAGCGCGATTTACGACATCAGGCGCGGCACACGCAATTAGGCGAGCAAATCCGGTTTGTTCCTGCTATCCTTAAGTGTCGTTTTTAAGGCAATTCACCCCGGAAGAATCAGTGGGCGACACGACTCAGAGCTTCACCGAGCGACTCCAGGAAAGTTTCGCGCAACTTTACCAGTACGTGCCGGCATTGATCGGCGCGCTGGTAATTCTTTTCGCGGGTTACCTGCTCGCGCGGCTGTTCGAAAAGGGAACTGACAAGCTCCTTCGCCGCATCCGCTTCAACCAGCTCCTCGAACGCGGTGGCGTGATGGACGCGGTCGAGCGCGCCGGCTCTCACGTGAACCCCACGCGCATCGCGGCAAACCTGGTGTTCTGGTTCATCATGTTCACGGTGATGCTTGTTGCTGCGAACGCGCTGGGCCTGCAGTCGCTGGCGAACGTTTTCAGTGAGCTGGTGAGTTACATCCCGAGCGTAATTGCAGCCGTTGTAATCATCATCGTGGGCATCGTCCTCGGCGGTTTTGTCGGCGGATTGATCATGGCAAGCGCTGGTGGTCTCCATGGCGGACCGACGCTGGCCCGCGTCGGCAAAGGCGGTGTCATCGTCCTCGCGGTATTCATGGCGCTTCAGGAGCTCGGCGTTGCCAGCGAGATCGTAACGACTGCGTTCGCTCTTCTCTTCGGCGCAATTGCCCTGGCCCTTGCCTTGTCATTCGGGCTCGGCAACCGCGAGCTGGCCGCGCAGGTTACGCGTGAGTGGTACAACCGCTACCGGGCCGAGAAGGACGCGATCGAGCGTGACCAGGCTCAGCTGGACCTGGAAGACGAGGTCGAGGCCGCCGGTTATCGTTCCGGGCCTTCTCCCCGCGGCGACTCGAACCTGTAGCTCAAATCGTTTAAACGTTTGTGACTAGGGACCCCCTCCCGCAGTCCTAGATTCGCCGCCCCGAGCAGGGCGTGTTCGAGTCAACCTCAGCGAAGGCACGGATGGGAGTCAATCAGTCTCTGGTTGAAGTGGCGAAGCCACTCGCGGCCGGCGGCGAGATGCTGCGCCAAAGAATGCTCTTTCTCACGCGAAGCCTGTTCGGCGTCGCGTCGATTGCACTGTTCTCTATCGCAGCCACAGCAGGCGGGATGTATTTCGTCCTCGAGCAGACCTCCACGCGCGTCATGGAGAGTCGCGAGCTCGCGCGACTTACGAGAAACGCATACGTCCTGACCATCGAGCGGGAACTGCTGAGACGCGCGAGTGTCCAGGGGGGCGGGAGGCAGTCGACGGATTCGCCCACCGCCAGGGAAATGGCGAAGCGCTTCGAGCTTTTGATGGATTCGCTCGATCGCCTTGCGAGCAACAACGTGGGGCGCGCAGAAGCGCTGGCCGATATCCGGACAAAAGACAAGCAGTGGATGTCGACGGCTCAACCGGTGGCATCTACAACGTTCAGGGAGCTGAGAGGCGACCTGGCGGATCTCGTGCGCGATGAGGATGAGCGCTACGCAAACAGGCTCACGGGCGAGCGCAACATGCGCTTTTTCACGACGATGGCACTTCTTGCGGAGCTGCTCGTCCTTCTCATTCTCATCGACGTCATTCGTCGCAGGCTGGAGTCGCAGGCCACGGAAGTGCTTCGCCAGAAGGATGTGCTGGAGCAGCAGGCTGAGAAGCTCGAGCTTTCCAACGAGGAGCTGGCCGAGGCGATCCTCGAGAAGGAGAGCGCGAGAGCCGAAGCCGAGGAGCAGGCCGAAGAGCAACGCGCGCTGCTGACCGCGATCACTGAAGTCTTCTTCATCCTGGACAAGCACGGCCGTTATCACAAGGTCGCCCCGGCTGATGGTGAGGGGCCGACCGGGTCGGGCAGGGACGTGCTCGGAAAGACGCTGCATGAGGTCATGCCATCGGACATCGCAGCGCTCAGCCTGACCGCGATCACGCGAGCTCTCGCCACGCGCGAGCGTGTCGAGGTCGAGTATTGCCTCGATCGCCCCAACGGAAATACAACCTGGTTCAACGGGACGGTTACGCCGCTCGGCGATGACCGCGTGCTGTGGGTTGCCAGGGACGTGAGTGAGTCAAGACGCGCAGCGGAAGCGCTCAAGGAAAGTGAGGCGCGCTTCCGGAATCTTGTCGAGCACTCTCCGCAGGCAGTCGCGCTGCATGCCGAGGGTCGGATTCTCTACGTGAATCCGGCGTGCAGCGCGCTGCTCGGATTCGTCGGCGACGAACGGTTGCTCGGCGAGCCGCTGCTTCAGTTCGTCACGCGCGAATCGTCACCGCGACTCGTCGACAGTCTTGCTTCGCTCGGCCGGGTGGGGTCGAAGTCAGTGGCATGCCTCTGCCAGTTCCGGCGCCTCAATCAGGCAAGAATGGTCGACGTAGAAGTGACGTCGGTGCCTGTCATCTACAACGGCAGGGCGGGGGTACTCTCGATTCTGCACGACGTCACTGAACGGAAACAGCTCGAGGACCAGCTCGCGCATCAGGCTTTCCACGATCCGCTCACGAACCTCGCCAATCGCGTTCTCTTCCGGGATCGCGTAGAGCATGCACTTCAACGTGCGGTGCGAGGGAAAAGCTCGCCATCGGTCCTGTTCATCGATCTCGACAACTTCAAGGCTGTCAATGATGGCCTTGGCCATTCCGCGGGTGACTGGCTGCTGATAGAAGTTGCCGCGCGTCTGACTAATTGCCTGCGGCCGGCTGACACGGTGGCGCGACTCGGCGGCGACGAGTTTGCAGTTCTGATCGACGATGAAGAGGCAAGTGCCGACCAGATCGCGGAAAGGATTCTCCAGACCTTCAGTGTGCCGTTCAATGTCCAGAGTACCGACATCGTCGTGACGATGAGCATCGGAATCGCTCCGCTGCTTCCCCATCAGGGAGCGGATGAGGTGCTGCGAAATGCTGACCTTGCATTGTATCGGGCGAAGGGAGAGGGCAAGGCTTGCGCGGCTTCCTTCGAGCCAGAGATGCACGTTGCGGCGCTTCGCAGACTCGAGCTCGAGGGTGAGCTGAGAAGAGCAATAGGTGGCGAGGAGGGCTCCGGAAGGCTAGTCGTGCATTATCAGCCGATCATCAGGATGTCGACGGATCGGCTGTTCGGATTCGAGGCACTTGTAAGATGGCAACATCCGGAGCGCGGGATTCTCGAGCCGCTCGACTTCATTGCACTTGCGGAAGAAACGGGCCTGATCGTTCCTCTTGGCCGATGGGTGCTCGACGAAGCCTGCCGTCAGGCTGTGGAGTGGCAGGTGCGATACTCGGCTATGCTCAGGGGAACCGGGATCTCGCTACTCGTCGGAGTCAACGTTTCCGGCCGTCATCTGTCGCAGCCTGAGATTGTGAACCACGTGTCGTCGTCGCTCCAGTCATCGGGTCTTTCTCCGAGTCATCTCGTGCTCGAATTGACAGAGAGCATGCTGGTTCACGACAACCGTGCAACGCTCGAGAAGCTGCACTCGCTCAAGTCGCTTGGTGTTCGGTTGTCGATCGATGATTTTGGTACCGGGTATTCGTCGCTAGCATATCTCGAGCGGTTTCCCGTGGACAGCCTGAAGATGGACAGGTCATTCATCGCGGGCCTGACCGCGGAAAATGCGAAGGCGCCGCTTGCTGAGGCGGTGATCGGGCTCGGTCGGATCCTGGGGCTCCGGGTGGTTGCGGAAGGCATCGAGACAAAGGAGCAGCTTGAGTGGCTTCGGCATCTCGGGTGCGGTCTTGGCCAGGGTTATCATATTTCCTATCCTCTTCCGGCTGCTGATTTCGAGCGATATCTGAAGGATGCGGCGGTGCAGTCGGCCGGGACCTTGAACGGCCGCTTCCAGGTGGGGCGGAACGGTGGCCGTCGTACCCCCGTAAGTGGTTTGGCAGCAATAGTTTAGCGACGTCGATTTCCGTTGCGGAAAAGCCCTCAAACCGGTATATTTGAGGGTTGCTGTTCCCCCTTTTCGCAGCCCGAACAAAATCCAAATGACCGCGCCCAACAACCGCGAGCGGATTCTGCCGCGCCTCATCCATGATGAGGTAAAAGAATCGTTCATCAACTACTCGATGAGCGTCATCGTGTCGCGGGCATTGCCCGACGTTCGCGACGGCCTGAAGCCCGTGCATCGCCGGGTGCTTTATGCCATGAACGAGCTTGGCCTGGTTCCCGGGCGGCCTTACAAGAAATCAGCGACCGTCGTTGGAGACGTGCTCGGCAAGTATCATCCGCATGGCGACAGCTCGGTTTACGATGCGCTCGTTCGAATGGTGCAGGATTTCTCGCTGCGTTATCCGCTCGTCGATGGCCAGGGCAATTTCGGATCGGTCGATGGTGACCCAGCCGCGGCGTACCGGTACACGGAGGCCAGGCTCACGCGAATTGCGATGGAGATGCTGGCCGACATCGACAAGAACACCGTCGATTACGCTCCGAACTTCGATGACAGGCTCGAGGAGCCGAAGGTCCTGCCGTCGGGAGTGCCGAACCTGCTCGTCAACGGGTCGTCGGGAATTGCTGTCGGAATGGCGACCAACATTCCACCGCACAACCTTGGCGAAGTCGTTGCTGCGACGATTGCGCTCATCGATAACCCCGATATCGAGGTCGCGGATCTCAGGAAGATCGTGAAGGGGCCGGATTTCCCGACTGGCGGCTACATCTATGGCCGCGCGGGCATCAAGGATTATCAGGAGACGGGTCGCGGGAAGATCGTGATGCGCGCGCGGGCTGTGATCGAGGAGAAAGAGAGCTCGAACAAGTCGCAGATCGTCATCAACGAGCTGCCCTACCAGGTTAACAAGGCCAAGCTGGTCAGCGATATCGCCATGCTCGTGCGCGACAAGAAGCTCGAGGGCATCAGCGATCTGCGCGATGAGTCTGACAAGGACGGAATGCGTGTTGTGATCGAGCTCAAGCGTGACGCTATCCCGCGTGTCGTGCTGAACGGGCTCTACAAGCACACGACGATGCAGTCGACGTTCGGCGTGATCATGCTCGCGCTGGTACCCGATCCTTTCACCAGCCAGCTCGTTCCGAAGATCATGCCGCTCAAGGAGGTGCTGGAGCATTACGTCAGCCACCGCCATAACGTCGTCGTCCGGCGGACGCAGTATGAGCTCGACAAGGCGCTGGAGCGAGAGCACATCCTCGAGGGCCTCAAGATCGCCGTCGACAACATCGATGCGGTGATCAAGCTCATTCGCGCTGCTGAGGACACGCCGTCGGCAAGTGGACAGCTGCAGAAGCGGTTCAAGCTGAGCGAGCGGCAGGCCGAGGCGATTCTCAACATGCGCCTTGCGAAGCTCACCGGGCTGGAGATCGAGAAGCTCGAGGCTGAGCTCAAGGAAGTTCGCGCGTTCGTGAAGGAACTGCGCGACATCCTGGCATCGCGTCCTCGCAGGATGCAGATCATCCGCGACGAGCTGCTGGATACCGTGAAGCGTTTCGGCGACGAGCGGAGGTCGGAAATCACGAGTGACGAAGGCGAGTTCACAATCGAGGATCTGATCGCCGAGGAGGATATGGTGATCACCATATCCCACTCGGGGTACATCAAGCGCACCTCAGTTTCCACATATCGCAAGCAGCGACGTGGCGGGCGTGGACTGAGCGGGCAGACGCTCAAGGATGAAGATTTTATCGAGAAGCTCTTCATCGGATCGACTCACGATTACATCCTCTGCTTCACTGAAGATGGCAGGTGCTTCTGGCTGAAGGTGCACGAGATTCCCCAGGCGGGACGTGCCACGAAGGGCAAGCCGATCGTGAATCTCATCAACGTGAATCCCGACACGCAGATCAAGGCGATGGTGCCGGTCCGCGAGTTCACTGAGACCCAGTTCCTGCTGTTCTGCACCAGGAAGGGGACCGTGAAGAAGAGCGCGCTTTCACAGTACTCGAACGTGCGCACGACGGGGATCAAGGCGATAAAGATCGAGCCGGGTGATGAGCTGATTGACGTTCAGGTTACGAGCGGCACGAACGACATAGTACTGGCGACGAAGCATGGTCTGTCCTGCCGGTTCCATGAGCAGGACGTGCGCGAGATGGGTCGTGACACGACCGGCGTGAAGGGAATCGAGCTGCGGAAGGATGATGGTGTTGTCGGCATGGTGGTGATCAAGCGTGAGGCTACGATTCTTGTGGTGACCGAGCGAGGGCTTGGGAAGTGCTCGCACATCGACGATTACAGGGTTCAGCGCCGTGGCGGGAAGGGGATCATCACTGTGAACCGGACGGAGCGAACGGGGGATGTAGTGGGGGTGATGGAGGTCCTTCCCGAGGACGAGATCATGCTGATCACGAGGAATGGCGTGATCATCCGCTCCTCAGTTGCCCAGATTCGCGTGACGGGACGTATCGCTCAGGGGGTCAGACTCGTCAATCTCGATGACGGCGACATCCTCACGGCGGTCGCCCGAGTAATCCCCGAGGATGATGACGGGGACGGCTCGGGGGATGAGTCTGTTGCCGTCGCGGGTGATGAGGTCGGAGACATCGACACGGAGTAGACTTGGGATCTGGCGACACGAACGAGGTCGAGGCGCTGAGGGCGGCTCTCCGGAAATCGGAGACCGAGCTTCAGCGCGTTCGTGAGGAAGGGGAGTCGCGCCGGCACCTTGTCGAGATCCTGCATGACGTGATGGGCAATCTTCCCACCGAGGAGATTTTCCACCTTCTGGTCCGCCGTCTCGCGCGTGCCTTGAACCTCTCGCATGCCTCGGTGATCCTGGCATCGCCGGGTTCAACCACCGGCGTAGTCGCGACAGCGTTCGAGCAGCCACATCTCCATGACCTCGAGATTGAGCTCGACAAATATCCCGAGGTCGTATCGGCGCTGCGCGGTGGAATTCCCGTGCTCATCCCCGATCTCGAGTACTGCCCGCTGTACGCGACGCTCCGTGAGCAGTGGAAAACGGAAGGCACGAAGGTGACGGTCAGGTCAATAATGGCGCTGCCTTTTCCGCTCGACGACACGAAGGGTGGCGTGTTCCTGCTGAGACGGACGGTGGACACACCAAAGTTCGACGCCGGCGATGTCGACTTTGCGTCGACAGTCGTGAAGAGCGGTGTTGCTGCGATTCAGCGAGCGCATGCGATTGAGTCAACGCGGGCCGACAATCACCGGCTCGAGGCGCTCGCGCAGACCGATCCACTTACGCAGTTGATGAATCGCCGTGCGCTGACTGTGCGCCTGGTGACGGAGATGGAGCGTGTGCGGAGGTACAATGCGCCGCTGGCGCTGCTGCTGCTCGATCTCGATCACTTCAAGCTCGTCAACGATACATACGGGCACCTTGCCGGCGACGATGTGCTGTTCGGGGTTGCGACGCTGCTTCAGCGCGCTGCGCGTTCGGTCGATACGGTTGCGCGGTACGGTGGCGAGGAGTTCGTGATGGTGCTACCGGAGACCGGGAAGCAGGGAGCGATGTCATTCGCCAATCGGGTGCGGGAGAAGATCGCGTCACAGCGTTTCTCGATTGCCAGCCGCGAGGAAATTCACATCACCGGCAGCATTGGCGTTGCGACGTATCCCTCGCGCGGAATCGATTCCGTGGAGGATCTCTTCAGGGCGGCGGATGCCGCTTTGTACAGGGCCAAGGGGAGTGGGCGGAACCTCGTGAAATAGAGGGCACGGAGCTGGGAATCGGAGGGCGCGGTGGACAACACACAGAGTACACAGAGCAGAGAGGGACCGCGACCAGATCCTCCGGGGTTTCTGTCTGCTTTCCGCAGCGGTATATATAGCCATCTTCCATCTCGTAGCTCGCGCTCTGCGATCTCTGTGTTTACTCCCCTGTGACCTCTGGTTTTCGCTCTGTGACCTCTAGCTTGAACTCTCGTTACGCCCTGCTGATCCTCGTCACTGCTGCGTGTGCCGAGAAGACCCCGGCGCCTTCTGCTGACAGCGCTGCCGTCGCGCGAACAGCTCCGGTCGTGACTTCGGTTCGTGTCAACGAAGGCACATACGGAATGGCGTCGCGGGTGAAGTGGATGCTTTCGCGCGACAGCTCGGCGATCATCGCGATGGTCGATCCTGTCGGGGTGGAAAACGAGGCGATTCCGAACGGGTTCTTTTATGGAAGTGAGTCGCGGAATTTCCAGGCGCGCATGGACAGCGTGTGGGATGTAGCGCCGTCACCTGACTGGGGCACCATCGCATTCGCGCGCGCATATGTAATGAACCCGCGGGAGCTCGACAGCATTCCACCGGCGATGCTTCAGGAAGTCGCGAGGCGTACCGGGCTCGACACAGCGACGATCCGCAACGGGTCGTTTGCGTCAAGCGGCATGTCGATGGCGAGAGCGATCGCACAGGCCGGCACGATTACTGTGCCTGCTGACGCGCGTGCAGTGGGTGCATCGGACGGGGCGGCGCCAAGGATGTATCCGGTTGCACTCGGATGGCGTGTGCGCTGGACGCAGGACGGACTCATCGCGCTTGGAAGCAGCCCGGCGCGCGTGCAGGACGATGAACCATCCGCAACATGGGCATCACTCGACCCGAAAAGCGGAGCATTCCACGGAACCCTGCCGCTCAATGCCCGAGTCATAGAGCAGCAATGGGTAAACGGCCCCGTGCTGGACATCTCGGTGCCCGTGGACATGCAAACCGCCGCGGCAATTCCTGTAGTCACCGCAGGCCGCACGTTTTCAATCGAAAGTGTTCGAGGCGTTATCGTCGCGCGCGAAACCACAGCGGGTGCTGACTCTGCTTCACGGAGCTTCACTATCGGGTCGGGCAAGGCCCTGGCTGCGACGCGCGGAGGGCGATACATCCTGGCTCTCGCGCCACGCGCAGTTGCAGCATCGTACGAGTCACCGGTTGAGGCGGTGGTGTATATCCTCGGGTACTAGAGGGCGCAGAGCGAGAGGGAGGGCGCAGAAAGAGACACGCAGAGTGCGCAGAGGGCGCAGAGTGTCAGTCATCGCGAGTCAGCAACCCTAGCGGCCCATACGCCTCAGCTCTACGAGCAGACAGCGATCCTGCACCACGTCGATGCCCGCCTTCGCTAGCTGCTCGGCGGCATCGTCGTTCCTGATACCGAGCTGGAACCACACTGACTTCGGTTTTTTCCCGATTATGTCGTCGAGGTGCGCGGGAATATCCTGCGGCTTTCGGAATACGTTGACCATGTCGATATCGCCGGGAATTGCCGAAATGGTGCGATAGACGCGCTCGCCAAGCATTTCTGTGGCGTCCGGGTAAAAAATCGGGACCGGCACGATTTCGAATCCCGCGCGCTGCGCGTACTCAGGAACGAAAAAAGCAGGGCGGTGGTCCCCTTCCTTGATACCAAGGACGGCAATTCGCCGCGTCCCGTCGATCACCCTGCGGATTCCGTCCGCTGAATCAACGATGTGCGCGCGCCAGTCGGCGATTTCGGCCTGAATATTTGCACTCATTGTGTGCCCCATTACTGCAACGACTGCGCCTGACGCTCGAGCGCGTGTGCGCGGGGTGACGTAGCGCGCTATCCCGGATAGATTTCGGCTCGCGAAAGGCACTACATCGGAGAATTATCTAAATGCGAATGCTGGTTCTCGGAGCGGGGCTTCAAGGCTCCGCTTGCGCTTATGATCTGCTGCAGAACGAAGAAGTCACTGAAGTAAGGCTTGCTGACATCGACATGGGGCACCTGGCCCCGTTTCTCGCACCTTACTCCGGAAAGCGACTGATCCCTACGCCCCTCGACGTGCGCGATGGCGAAGCCGTCCAGGCGCTGATGCGTCAGGCGGACGCCGTCATGAGTGCGATTCCATACTACTTCAACCTCGATCTCGCTCGGCACGCGGCCGAGGTCGGCGTGCATTTCTGCGATCTCGGTGGAAATACAGATATTGTGTTCGAGCAGAAGAAGCTCGAGGACAAGGCAAAAGAAAAAGGAATCACGATCATCCCTGACTGCGGTCTCGCACCAGGCATGGTCAACATCCTCGCCCAGCACGGCATCGACCAGATGGACAGCGTCGACGAGGTGAAAATTTTCGTCGGTGGACTGCCGCAGAATCCGGAACCGCCACTCAACTATCAGATCGTCTATTCTCTCGAAGGCGTGCTCGACTACTACACGACTCTGTCGTGGGTTGTGAGAGACGGCAAGCGCGTGAAGGTGAAGGCCCTTTCTGAAATCGAGCCGGTGGATTTCCCGGAGCCTGTTGGAGAGCTCGAAGCCTTTCACACTGCCGGCGGTCTCTCGACGATGGCCTTCCGGTATGAGAACAAGATTCCGGTGATGGAGTACAAGACGCTCCGATATCCTGGCCACGCGAAAATCATGGAGACGATTCGTGAGCTTGGCCTGCTCGACCTCGAACCAATCGACGTAAAGGGAGTGAAAGTTGCGCCGCGCGATGTGGCCGTCGCAGCGATGGGTCCCCGGCTGACGAAACCAAAGGGGAAAGATCTGGTTGCGCTTCGTGTCTGGGTGAAGGGCAAGAAGTCAGGCGAAGCGAAAACTGTTCAGTTCGACCTCATCGACAAATACGACGAAGAACGCGGCATCAGCGCGATGATGCAGACTACCGGCTATTCACTCTCGATCACCGGCCAGATGCAGGCTCGCGGCGAGATCACGCCACCGGGTGTCCACACTCCCGACGAATGCATCCCGGCCGTGCGATATATCGAAGAGCTTCGTAAACGAGGCGTCGATATCCAGGCGTCGCATCAGTAGGCTCGCAAACGAGCAACAGCAACATGCAACCGACCGTTCTTCGCGTTAAGGTTGTTGGCAGTTATCAGAAAAGCACTCACCTGGCAAAATTCGCGAGCGTCTGGCCCATCACGTCGATCATCGACCGGGCCGACCCGCGATCCCTGCCGTTATAGATGAACGTGAACGCAATCACCTCGCCGTTCACGGCAGTGACGTAACCCCCGAGGGCCACCACGTCATTGGTAGTTCCTGTCTTTGCATGAAGATTACCCTGCGCCTGGCCACCCCTCATACGCCTACGCATCAGCTCCGATTCACCAGCCACTGGAAGCGAAGCATGAAACCACGGGCCCCACTCCGCGCCGTGCGCATAGCCGAGCATTTGTGTCATCGCGCGCGGAGTGATCCGGTCGAGAGTTGAAAGCCCACTCCCATCCGCGACCTGCAGACTGAGGGTGTCCGCCTTGACCTTCGTCGCGAAGAACCGTCTCAGCAGGGCCTGACCGTTCTCCGCTGTGCCCTGAACGCTCCGGTCCCGGCCGCGGGCAGCATTCCGCAACAGCAGCTCCGCGAAATGATTGATGCTCTCACGATTCATCGCCGCAACTATCCGGTCGAGCGTCGGCGACTGAAGGCTCGCGAGTTTCGGCGCGTTCGCCGGCGTGCGCCCAAGCCTGATGCCACCATCCACTGCGATTCCTTTTGCGACTAGCGCAGAATGAAGCGCACCTGTCGCAAACGGCGCCGGATCTTCTACCACATAGACGTACCTGCGCGGCGTCGAGTTCCTCCCAATCGTTCCCGACACCGATATCGTTCCAGCTGAAGACCTGCGAACCGTCAGCTGCGCACCCCCCCCCGCCACTGTTCTAACGTTGCTCGTCAATGGAATCGCACTCGTTGCCGGCTCGAGGCGCACCCCGTTCCGATCGACTGTCACCCAGATGAGATTCTCGTTCAATGACAAGCCCGACACACGCGCAGCATACCCGGACTGCAGATATCTGGTGAGCCAGCCCGAAGGGATCTTCTGGTCGTCGAACGCAGTGGCGTCACCGACTACCTGCCCGGTAATACGCTTGATACCTCGCGCGACGAGCTGGTCGGCGAGAAAATTCATAGGCGCCTCTGGCCCGCCTGTCATGTAACGCCCTGACAGGGCCGGATCGCCATCGCCACGAAGATAGACGTTCCCGTTCAGCGTTCCATCAGGACCCAGCGTCCCGTCATGCAGGACATCGGTGCTGAACCGATAGTTGTGACCGAGTTGCTCGAACGCAGCCGCGCTCGTGAGCATCTTCATCGTAGAGGCGGGAAGAAGTGCAGTCCCTGCGTTGTGCGCGAACAGAGTGTCTCCGCGCGTAAGCGAAACCGCCATCACGCCAAAATTCCCGCTCCTCACTCTTCCTGTAAAAGACGCCATGTCAGCCGCAAGAGCCTGAGCACCCCTCGGCGAAGTAGCGACGATGACGGGTGCCGGCGGTGCTCGGCGTGCTGCCTGTTTCCGCGCCGCCGCTTTTCGCGCCGCCGCCTTTTTTGCGGCAGCCTTCCTGGCGGCTGCGGAAGTTGTCTGCTTCTTTTTGGCTGCCTGAGATGTCGTCGGCAGAGGCGCCACGATGACCGCGGCGAGCATTACGAGAGCCAAGGCCCTGAGTTTGCGATACTGCATCTTGACCGGTTGAACGTTCAGCGCTCCGGGGCGCAATCTGTAAATACACCACGGAACGCGAAATTCACACCACTTTCTCCCCGCATGCCCCGCTGTCTAGGCAAACTTGGCCCGGATTGGTAATTTCACGTTAATGACAGCACTCATGAGGAAGATCGATGGCTGAGCGACACAACACAGTCCGCGAAGGAATTCTTGCCGGCATTATCGGCGCGACGGTCATCGTTTTGTGGTTCGCCATAATCGACATTTCCGCCGCCCATCCATTCCATACACCAGACATCCTCGGCGCGGGCCTGCTGAGTGTGCTCGGCAAGCCGGCGATGATACCTGATATGCAGTCGACCCGTGTCATCGTCTACACAATATTCCACTACGCGGCATTCGCGCTCGTGGGAATCATCATCGCGAGCATAGTGCACCAGTCGGCGCGCACTCCCGCCATCCTCGCGGGGTTCCTGATTGCGTTCGTTGCATTCGAGCTTGGCGCGATCGGCCTTACGAGCCTGCTTGCCGAGTCGAGCCTGGGAAACCTGGCGTGGTACCAGATCTTCATCGCGAACCTTCTCGCGACAGCTGCGATGTTCGTCTTCATGTGGCGCCGGCATCCAAATCTCAAGCGCGATATCGACAGGGCCCTCGGCGGAACTGATGACCGTCAGGCTCGAAAAGCCGACGAGCCGATGAGTCGCTAGGCGGCTCTTGGCTTCCAGTCCACCTGCGCGGCAGCGGCATCGTCCTCGCCCCGCGCAGCCCATTTGAAGAAGATAACAGTCATGATGATCATGAAGAGGATGCCGCCCGGCACCCACATGATCAGCCCGCCGAGCAGCTGGTCTTCCATCGGGGAGAGCTTCATGATGCGGGGTGCCGATGAATAGAACGGATAAAGAACCGTGTCTGCCATCGTGATGTAGACTGCCACGACTGACATCGGGATCATCATCAGGAAGCAGTAGAGCATCTGGCCGGGGTACGCGAGCCGGGGGAGTTCCGGCAGTGGACTCGTAAGTGGCCACCACATCAGTACCGCGGCGGCCATGAACATGAGATGCTCGATAATGTGAATGTCGTGACTTTCCATCGCGGCATTGTACATGGCCGGAATGTGCCAGGCGGCGATGACGACGTTGAAAATCATGAAGCAGGCGATCGGCCGGGTCACACGCGTCGCGATTGCGCGGATGAAAGCGTTGCCGAGAAGTGGCCGCAGCATCCATCCCGCGATTCCTGCGATGAGAAGCGGCGGCATCAGCATCGTGAGCAGAAGGTGCTGCACCATGTGCCCGCTGAACAGATAGTTGTCGCTGAGGTCGTGGAGCGGGCCGTTCAGCGAAGCGAAAATCACGAACAGTGCGGAGAAAAAGGAAAGCTTCCTCCAGCCGCTCAAACGCTCGTCCGGACCTGCCTGGCTAGCGCGCCAGAGATAGATGGTGCCGAGCAGGCCAAGGCCGATGACCGTGCTCGGATGAATCGACCACTTCAGCCAGCTGAACTGGGTGAATGGGTGAAGTAATGCGAATACCATGAAGTCCGCAGTCCGTGATCGTCGTTCACGCTGGCCCGAAGCGCGCCACGAGTTGCCCGAACAGGAACAGCAGCGCTATCCCGGTCAACGCAGCAATCAGGAGCGGGCCCGTGAAGAGCACGCGAAACAGCTTGTGGTCGTACTTGAGGTGCATGTAGAACATCACGACCATGATGAACTTGAATGCCGACAGAATCAGCAGCATCGGCACGAAAATTCGCGACGCCACGAGGGATGGGATGTAGTACGCCCATACCTCCCAGATCGTTATCACTGTGAGGAGCACGCCGATTTTTACATAGGTCATTGGCGTGGGGTGGTGATGCTGCTCACCACCCGCGTGTCCTTCCTGAGCCGGTTCTTCCGGGTGAGCTGGGTCGTGTGCCATGATGATCTACTGAATGAGGTAAACGACGGTGAAGATCACGATCCACACCACGTCGACGAAGTGCCAGTAAAGTGCCGCGATGTCCACGTTGAGCGCATCTTTCGGCCCGAGTCCGCGGCGATAATCGATCGCCAGCAGCGTAAGTAGCCAGATCACACCGGCCGTCACGTGCGCGCCGTGAAATCCGGTCAGGGTAAAGAATGACGAGCCGAAGAGGTTGGTGCGAATCGTCAGTCCTTCGTGCACGAACGACGTGAATTCGTACGCCTGGAACGCGAGGAACACGGTGCCGAGGATGGCCGTCGTCCAGAGCCAGAGCTTGGATGAGCCGATGATTCTTTCGCCCGTGGTGCGCTTGGGAACGTTCTTGTTCTGAACCGCGGCAAGGGCAAGCACCATCGCGAGCGATGACATGAGGAGCACGAACGTCGACGCCGACGTTACCGGGATGTCGAGAATCGGCTCGAAGTGACGTCCGTCAGGGCTCGTCCATTCCTCGTGCGGGTACGGGCCGACGATGCTGCGACCCTTGTAAATGAGATAGGTCGAGATCAGCGATATGAACAGCATGCATTCCGAGCCGATGAAGGCCCAGATCGCGATCTTCCTGTTATCGAGACCGGTGGTCGTGTAGTGGTGCGCGGCTGGTGCTGACATGGCTTAGTGGTGCTCCGGCTCGAGCGGGCTCAGGAGCCAGCTGTAAAGTGCCACGACCATGATGGCCGCGCCAAGGAAAGTGAGAGCCATCGTGGTGATCAGTCCGCAGAACATGACGACCATCGCGAGGGCGACGATCATCGGCTTGATGGTGTTGTACGGAAGCACGATGCCAAGCTCATCAGCGGTCTTGCCTTCCTGTGAATTGATGCGCGCGCTTTCCGCGTCGGCCTCCGTTCCTTCCCATAGGGGATAACGCGACGTGACCGTAGGTAGCACGGCAAAGTTGTACTCTGGCACTGGCGACGGAATTGTCCACTCGAGAGTGCCGGCGCCCCACGGGTTAGCCCCCGCTATTTCACCGCGCTTGCGGCTGGCGAAGAAGTTGTAGACGAAGATCAGCGTCGCGGCCACGAGCATGTACGCGCCGATGCTCGAGATCAGGTTGAAGGTGTCCCAGCCCTGGCCGGAGTCGTAGGTGTAGATACGACGCGGCATTCCGAGCATTCCGGAGAAGTGCATCGGGAAGAACGTCAAGTTCATCGCGATGAAGTTCAGCCAGAAATGCCAGTTGCCAAGCCGCTCATTCATGAGCCGGCCTGTCATTTTCGGGAAGTAATAGTAGATGCCGGCCATGATTCCCATGATCGACCCGCCGAACAGCACGTAGTGGAAGTTCGCTACGATGAAGTAGGTATCGGTCTGCTGAAGGTCGGCCGGCGGTGATGCATGCATCACACCCGA
>JBBREF010000003.1:0-76525 GCA_038203205.1 Gemmatimonadales bacterium
GCTCCCGCGCGATCGCGTTCAGGTCCGCCACCGTCACCGCAGCCAGCCGCTCTCTATAGCTGTTGTAGTAATCGAGCGGCATACCGTAGATGAGTAGCGTCTGAAGTCGTCCCGCCAGTTCCTGAACACTCTGCACGGACGCAGGGAAGCTCGCTACGAGATTGTTGACGCCGGCCTGGAACTCCGCCGCGGGAACCGGCTCGGCAACTATGCGACGGTATTCATTCATTACCTCGACCAGCGCGGAATCGGTCGCGTTGGTTCTCACCGAGCTCGAAGCGTAAAACGTGCCTGCGTTCTGAAGCGCGGCATTCGCCGTATTCGCCCCATAAGTGAAGCCGCGACGCTCGCGCAGGTTCGTGTTGATGCGTGAAGTGAAACCGCCGCCCATGATGCGATTGAGAACAATCATCTTGAAGAAGCTGTCGTCAGTGGTCGCGATCCCCGGCACACCGACGTAAATCGATGACTGCACCGACCCCGGCCGGTCGACGAGAATCACGCGGCTCGACCCGGTTGTCTGATAAGGATTTGCAGGCAGCGTCATCGTCGGTGCCGGCACGGTCCAGTCGCCGAACAACCGCGTCACGAGCGCCACGGCATCATTGAATGCAATGTCACCAACGAACAGGATCGTAGTGTTGGCCGGTGCGAACGTTCGCGCGTGCCACCCGACGACGTCATCGCGCGTAATCGCGTTGAGCGTCGTTGCGGTACCCGCAGGGTTCCGTGAGTACGGCGCCTCGGGACGATACATCGCGCGCGAGAAAGTGCGGTCAGCCACGGCCTCGGCACTCGACATTGCCTGCTCGTAGCCCGCGAGAGCCTGCGACCGGACCCGGCTGAACTCACGCTCATCGAACATCGGTGTCCTCACCGTCGAAGCAGCAAGCGCCATCGCATCACCGAAGACATTTGTCAGCGACGTCACGTTGACACTCGCGAGGCTGAAACTCGCCGACGAGGCGATCTGCGCCGCCAGCGCGTCGATACGCTGCGCAAGCTGTGCTGACGCAAGCCCGCCGGCACCGCCCTCGATGAGAAGCGCTCCCGTGAGCGACGCCAGTCCGGACTTTTCCGCCGGCTCATGTACTGAACCCGCATTGATGATGATCCGGGCATGCACCACCGGCAGCGAACGCCTCTCCGCGACTGCCACGCGAATGCCGTTCGGTAAACGTGTCTCGCGAATTTCGGGAACACTGAACGGGCGAAGTGGTCCCGGAGGTGGCGGTGTCTCACGCACGGGTTCCTGCGCTATAACTGGTGTCGCAATTGCCAGCGACACGAATACTGCCAGCAGATCGCGGCTCATCAGTTGCTCCTCGGCGCGCCTTGCTGCGCAGCCGGAATGAATACGAGTGTCACGCGGTTTGTCGGTATGAGGTAAGTGGATGCGAGCGAGCGCAGTGCTTCGAGTGTGACCTGGTCGATCTCGACAAGGCGACGATTCACCCAGTCAGGGTCTCCATAGAAGGTCATTCCCTCCGCGAGACGGTCGGCGCGACCGCCGAATCCACCCATCGTCTGCAGGCCGTTCACGAACTGGAAGCGCACCGCTGCCTTCACGCGTGCAAGCTGCTCCGGCGTGATTGCGGCAACGGCGCTGTCGAGAGCGACCGCCAGCGACCCCTCGAGTGAGTCGGCACTGGCGCCGGGGCGGCCAATTGCGTTCGCAACCAGAAGGTCTGCGCCTTCCACGATTCCAAAGTTGAACGCATTCGAGCTCGTCGCAGCCTGCCGCGTGCGCACCAGTGTCGAATTGAGATGACTGCTTCGCCCGCTGCCCAGCACCGCCGCGAGAAGAGAGACTGCCGCTGATTCCTTCGCGCGGGCCGGCGGAACCCGATGAGACATGAAGACGGCCGGGGCACGCGCGTTCGCATCGTTGACGACTTCACGCTTCCCTTCCGTCAGCGTCGCTGGAATTGCCGTCTCGCGCATGGCCGGACGCGGAAGTCCGCGTGGAATCGATCCGAAATACTTCTGCACCAGCGCCTTTGCGGCGTCGATGTCGATGTCTCCCGCGATCACCATCACCGCGTTGTCAGGCGAATAGTACTGACTGAAAAAAGTCTTCACGTCCTGCAGAGTCTGCGCGGACAGATCCGTCATTGAACCGAGTACGTGATGACTGTACGGATGGTTCGCGGGGTATGCGTGCCCTATCGTCTTCTCGACCCAGCTTCCATACGGCTGGTTGTCGACATTCTGGCGACGCTCGTTCTTGACGATTTCACGCTGGGTGTCGACAGATTCAATCGTGAGCGCTTCACCGGCCGTCCGCATGTGATCGGCTTCGATCCAGAGCGCCAGCCCGATCTGGTTCGATGGTACCTGCTGGAAATAGTTCGTGCGATCGAAACTCGTCGTGCCGTTGATCTCGATGCCGGCTCGTCCACCTGCCTGTTCGAGAAGAGCGAAACGTTCCTGATCGCGTACGTTGCGCGAACCCTTGAAGAGCATGATGTGCTCATACATGTGAGCCAGACCGGTTCGCCCTATCTGCTCGTGCTTCGATCCGACGTTGTACCAGAGTTGACGGCGACGATCGGAGCTGATCGATCGACGTGATAGATCACGTTCAGTCCGTTCGGCAGCGTTTCATGGACGTAGTCTATCCGGACACTGGATGTTCCAGGCGGTGAGGCTGCACCGGTGCCCGGAGTGCTGGTGCACTGTGGAAGTCCGAGAAGGAGCGCCGGGACCGAGAGTCGAAGCAATCTGTTCATCTGGCGGCGTAGGTTCGGGTCATCTGTTGGCTCGGGAGAGTGTCGGAAAAATCTATTGCCGGAGGGCCGTATCGAATACCCGATATGGCCTGCCCGACATTCTCCTTACATCTACGCTGCAATTCTGTTGAGTCGGGTCGGTTACTGACAACGCGCGTACAAGGGCTGACACCAGTACGCGAACAGCAATTCCGTCCAAGACATCGCATACGACTTAAGGCAGTGTACCTGATTCGTATGCGTCAGCTGCATCGGCAGCCCATTCTCTTCGACCCGGCCATGCTTCGACATCAGACCGTTTTGTTTTCGCTCCTCGCGACCCTGATCATTCCAGGTAACCGCTCAACTGACTCGTTCGCCAGCTACGGCGGAAAACAACAGGCCGTCGACGAGTTGATCGCAGCGGATAAGGCATTCGCGACCGCCGCCGCGAATACTGACCTCATCACAGCTCTGAGTGCGATGTTCGCCGAGGATGTGATAATGGGGGCTGGGCCCGTCAATGCGCGTGGGCGGGAGGCTGCCATTGCCGCGCTGCGCAGCAACCCGACGAACGCGACATCACGCATCGCGTGGACCCCTATTCGCGGCGGCGTATCGTCAGACGGAAAACACGGTTTCACGCAGGGTTATGTCACGACAACGCGCGCCGATAACACGAAAATAGACGGCAAATATCTCGGGTACTGGATCAAGCAACCCGAGGGCTGGCGCCTCGCGGTCTACAAGCGAATGGGAAGACCTGCAGGCACGGTATCACTCGCGATGTCACCGCCGTCACTTCCGGTAACTGGACTTTCCCCGGCAGACGGACCAACTCTCCAGCAGTACACGGCTGAGCTGAGAGCGGCGGAGGTTGCTTTCTCCAACGATGGAACTTCGCTCGGCATAGGTCCCGCCTTCTTCAAGTGGGGCGCGCCTGACGCGATGAACGTAGGTGCCGGCGCCGAATGGGTTCTCGGACCCGAGGCGATATCGTCACAGCAGGGTTCAGGATCAGGTGCACCCGGCGCTGCCAGCCGTTCCCTCGTCTGGGCACCGACGGATGTGATAGTCGCGGCAACCGGTGACCTCGGCGTATCGATCGGTTTCATATGGATCACGGCAGTTCCTGAGAACGGTGGACTGCCGCGCGCAAACGCTCAGCCGTTCTTCACGATCTGGAAGCGCGCGACACCGCAGGATCCGTGGCGGTACGTCGCGGAGTAGCCGACGGGGCGCGTCCTAGAAGCGCATCCCGACGCTGAAGGGGTGCACGCCGTTATCGAGGCGCGTTACGTCGAACGCGTGAAACCTCTGCTCGACGAAAAGCACTTTCTTCCCGAAGCTCATGTTCAGGCCAAGACCGCCATTCACGCCGAATGTGGTCTCCCTGAACCGTTCCTGATACTTCGCGAGCTGCGGGTTACAAGTCACGCCCGTGCAGGCAATCTTCCAGCCGACATCGTTGAAGTATCCGCCACCACCGGCGCTGACGTATGGTCGCACGCGTGAGCGAAGTGAGAGTTCAATCGAGCCGCCAGCAGTCAACGCGGCGTAGTACCGCGAGACGTCGAGCTCAGGGTTGATTTCAGTCCCCGGCAGAGCTCGCGGGGCGTCGGCGCCGAGCATCAGCGCAACATGCGTGGTAAGTGCCGGATTGCGATGCTGCCACAGTCGCGCACCGGTAGCGGCGAATCGTGCCTCTATCCCCGGATCGCTCGTGCTGAGGTCGAAATGAGTCGGGTCCACTCCAAGAGACACCGACCACTTTGGTGGCGGTATGTCCACAGTGGCCTGAGACTTCAGGGTCATCGGAAAGACCGCCAGAAGCGCAGCAGTGGCAAACGCAGTGAGGCGCATAGCTCTCCTCCAGAGTGGTTCTAGAATACGTGTGTATTGGCAGCTCTTCAACCTGAAACACGGAGGTGTGTCATGACCCTGACTCGTTCGTTCGGCAGCCGGGGTGGGGGTGTTCATCGTGTAATGGCTGCAGCCCGGAAAGCCTAACAGGTTGGAGACGGTTCCCTGGTGAAACCATTTTCCACTGGACAAAACGATGAACTCCCTCGACCTGCGTGTGCTGCTCATCGCAACTGCTGTCGGAACACTGCTTCAGGTTGCGATGGTCACTGTTGGCCATCGCAACAAGAAAGTCATGAACCTGTTTGCAGTTGGCGGAATGGGAATCTCATTTCTCGCCGGCTTTCAGTACGCGTACCTCGCCGCGCATGAGACGATGGGACCGGCGATTGGAGGTGGTGCGATCGCCGGCGGCACATGCGCGTTCATCGGTATTGCCGTGTCATACGCCCTCAAGGATGCTCCGGCCACGCTGCTGGCGCTTGGCACAATCAGCTCGATCGTGACCGGTGCAATCGGCGGCTGGCTTGGACGGTTCTTCGTCTAGCCAGCCGTTGCTCAGAACCTTACGACCATTGCAAGGCTGACGTTCCGCTCCGACTCCGGCCTGAAGAAGCTCGCATTCGGGAATTCAGCGTACAGCCGGTTCCCGATGTTCTCGACTCGAAGCGCGAGCTCGTTGCTCACACCTCGCGCCCTGAACAGCAGCGCACTCGCTCTCGCAGCGTGCACCACGAACGACGGGATAACAGGCCCCAGCGGATTCTCGCCGACGATAACTTCGGTCTGCTCTCCCTGATACCTGATGGTATAGCCGGCCGTGAAGCGACCACCGGGTGCCCTGTAACCAATATCTCCAACAAGCTTGCTCGAGTAGCTGTCACCGATTGCAATGTCCGGATCCGACATGTTAGTGCCATCGAGCATCGTGTAGCTGACGCTTCCGTCAAAACCTGCCGCGGTCAGGAATCCTGCGGTAACCTCGACTCCTTTCATCCGAAGCTTGTCGATGTTCTGGTTCTGAAACGCCGGTCGCCCGCTCACTGAATCGCCGGTTGCCCTGATTCTTATCGCATCAGAGATGTCATTCCTGAACGCGAATGCCTCAGCATGGAAACGGCCCGCCCTCAACCTGAACCCGAGATCGGCATTCAGGCTCGACTCGGCCACGAGGTCAGGATTCGCGCGCTGGTATCCACTGCCTTCCGGCACCAGGCCCTCAAAAAACCGCTCGACGAGGTTTGATGCGCGGAATCCGCGGCCGAGTGATGCAACGAGATTGAGGTTTTCAGCGGCGCGATAGAGTGCGTTCGCGCTCCAGACCACGGTCTGATCTTCACCCTTCTGAATCTGACGATCGAGACGTTCAGTGATCCGCGTTTCTGCGGTAATGTTCTGATATCGTGCGCCGAGGATCGTTGAAAGCCGGTCGAGCGGTCGTGCCTCGAGTTGTGCAAAGACTCCGGCGCTGTTGAAGGTGGCGTTGGGAATCTGCGGCGTGTTGGTCCGTGTGGTTCGTGTCGGGCCGAATCCGGTCACTATGGTTCTGCTCGAATCCGTATTCTCCGAGCGATCCCTGAAAGCGTCGACTCCATACGTGAAGGTCGTGTTCTGTCCGAGCGCGCGCGCGAGTTCCAGCCGTACGCCCAAGGTGTTGAGGTCGGTGTAGTTCCAGGTGGCAATGTCGATTGTCGCGTTCGGACCGGCGGGAACGAGAATGAAGTTGTCGAGCGTTCTTTCGTTCTGCTGCGTGTACGCGGTGAGCTCGATACGGCTGGCGATCAGACTGGAGATCGCGCTCGACTTGAAGCCGACGGTCTGGCGTGCAAACGACTGGTCGGGGTAGAGGATCTGAACACGCGTCTGTCCTGGTCCGAACAGCGCAGGATCGACGAATCCGAATCCGGCGTCAGAGGCCTTGTACCATCCAGCCTTGGCGAAGATCTGACTGGAACGGCCGATGTCGAAGCTGGAGCTGACATCGTATGACTCGTCACGTATTCCTGAGTCGTGGACGAGAACGCGGTCATCGAGAGTGAAGTCGCCGAACGTACCCGCCGGCGCGCGGTATGGATCCGACTCCCTGAATGACGCTCCGGCGCGGAGAGCAAATCTTCCAACCCGCGTGGAGATGTTACCAGACGGAGAGTTCATGCTGCCTGCACTTCCATAGCGGTACGTCACTTCGCCGCTCAATGGGGCCGAGGCTGCGTCTGGCATACTGGATATGATGTTGATGACGCCGCCGATCGCATCGCTGCCATAGAGAACCGAAGATGGGCCGCGAACCACCTCGACGCGGTCGAGCCCGCCACTCGCTAAAGCCGGGAGCTCACCAAAGTCCTGCTGTCGCCGCGAGTTGTTGAGGCGAAGGCCGTCCTGCAACAGGAGAATTCTCTGGCCGCGCAGTCCGCGGATCTCCGGTCGTCTCTGATTCGGTCCGACTCCGCTTGCATCGAGACCAGCGAATTCGCGGAACAGGTCAGCAACGCCGTTCGGAAGACGTTGACGAAAGAGGCGCGAGTCGAGAACCGTCACTGGCTGCGGCGCGTCAAAAGTCGTACGCTCGCTTCGTGTTGCGGTGATCACTACGGGATTGAGCGACGCTGGATTGCTGGCGGTATCTGGTGCCTGCGCGAAGGCGGGTGCTGCTGCGCAAAGCGAAATAACTGCAATGACAAAGCGTGACATTCGAGGAGTCTGATTGGTTTGATTGCCGCTTCATTGCGGCAATGCAAACTGACTCTCCATCGATTCGTCGTGAATCCGCTTTACTGCGGTAACCCTCTCCGTATTTCTACGGAGCCAGATACTATGGAGTAAGCAGCCCGGCGCCGATGGCGAAACGGGTGAGACCGGCTGTTCCGCGCACGCCGAGCTTTTTAAGGAGTGATTCGCGGTGCGATTCTATGGTTCGCACGCTGAGGCCAAGCGTTGCGGCGATTTCCTTGTTCGTTGCGCCGCGGGCGATTTCGATGAGGACGTCCCGCTCGCGCGGCGTCAGGGTTTCACTCCTGGACATGGCGGTTTCATCAGCGCTGCGGCGGCCGACCGCAGTAGAGAGGTGCCTCGCTGCGGGAGCGCCCAGGAATGTGCCGCCCTCATGAATCGCGCGGATCGCGTTACGGAGCTCCGTCGGGGAAGAGTCCTTGCGCAGATATCCCTGCGTGCCGGCCTCTATGCTCCGGAGAACGTACTCCGGATGATCGTGAATGCTGAGGACGAGAATAGCCGCTTCCGGTGCAACTTTGCGGATTCGCGGAGCGGCCTCGAGTCCGGGAAGGTCGGGCATCGACAAGTCGAGCACGACGACATCGGGTTGCAGCGATTGCGCCAGGGCAATTGCTTCGATGCCGCCTGATGCTTCGCCAACGACTTCGAAATCCGCGTTCGAGAGCACCTGACGAATTCCCTCACGCACGACCGCGTGATCGTCAACAATCAGGACGCGAATTGCGCCTGCGGTCTCAGACGGCATCGTTCAGCGGAATAGTCACGGTGACCAGCGCACCTTCCTTGGTTGTGAACTCCACGGAGCCATTAAGTGCAGCAATACGCTCGCGCATTCCGGTAAGCCCGAGAGATGCACGCGCTGCATTCGCCGCTGCAGAGTCGACATCCGGGAAACCCTTTCCATCATCGCTTATAGTAAGCGTCAACTGACCGCCGCGCTCCGAAAGTCTCACCTCTGCCGACTCGGCTGAAGAATGGCGAGCGACATTCGACAGGGCTTCCTGTACCGCGCGGAACAGGGCAAGCGCAGCATCCGGCTCCACTGCCGGCATCTCGGCTGGTAAATGCAGCTCGACATCGAGGTCCGACTGCGCAGCGAACGTTTCAACGAGTGCACGAAGTGCCGGGCCCAGCCCGAGGTCGTCGAGCAGCGGCGGACGAAGATGCGTCGTGACGCTGCGAATACTCTGAATGCCTGTATCGACAAGGTCGAGAGTTCTGTCGAACCGAGGAGACAGCTCAGGCGGTGAGCCTTCACGGAGAAGGCCGAGCTGCATCTTCACCGCTGCCCATACCTGCGCTGTCTGGTCGTGTAATTCTAGTGATACGCGACGCCGCTCGTCTTCATGCTGCTGCACGATCCTGGTCGAGAGGCGCTCGAGCTGAGAGGTGCGGAGTGCAACTGTCCTGTTTGCGCGGTCGAGCTCTTCAAGTCCCAGCATCACAATGCCGATGCCGGTCGCGAGCACGAAGAGGATATCGAGGTAATAACCCCACGGATTCCATGCTCCCTGTGCGCGAAGCAACGGGTAGTCGAGATGGTGAAGACCCCACAGCCCAAGGACGCCTGCGAGAACGGCTGCTCCGCGTGTTGCGCTCTTTCTATACTGTTGCAGGAACACCCACGACGTGGTGAAGGTCGCAATGCTGAGGAAAAGCACGGCGGGCACAGCGGCCAGCATGAAACTTTCCATCTGGTAGATGGCCAGGTATGACCAGACTACCGGAAACGCGAGCGCAACTGTGTACCACGAGCGCCATTCGGTCGATCGCGAAAACGTGAGCGCCGCCCAGAGGAGAACAAGTGCGGTCCAGCCGGTAAGTACCTGGTGTGTGAACAGCCACCATTCCTGGCGCGTGATGAGGAACGCGATGATTGCGCCGATCCGAAGGACGTAGAACGTCCAGGCGGCCGACCACCAGAGGAAATAGCGGTGGCGGTATCTGGCGAAGAGGTACCAGCAGAACGCCGCCGTGCCCATCGTGACGATGGCCTGGAGTACTGCTGCGTCGAGTTCCGCTGGAGGTTGCATCGCCCTGAACTATGTATCGCGCGGCCGTGGCTTCACAGCCGAGCGGAATAGTACCAATCTGCTACTATGTCGCTGCCGGCTCCGTGAACGTTGGCGTCGACTGGAAAATAGCCCGCTCCTCATCGTTCATCTCGGCGATGAAATCGGCAAACAGCGGCGTGCTCAGGTAGCGCTCTCCTGTATCAGGCAGCATGCAGAGAATTGTCGTTCCGTTCTGCGCCCCCTTCGCGACCTCCATCGCTGCAGTAAACGACGCACCGCCGGACGTTCCGACAAAAATCCCTTCCTTCTGCGCAAGCTCGCGACTCGAGCGCATCGCATCAGGACCGGACACGGGAATGATTTGATCGACATAACCCGCCTCCACTGCGTCCCCAGTGAGCTTGGGAATGAAGTCCGGGCTCCAGCCCTGGATCGGATGTGGCTTCCACGCAGGGTGACGCGACGCAGGCGCTCCGTCATCGTTTCGTTCCTGCTTTGTGCCACTTGTGATCATCGCTGCATCGGCAGGCTCTGACAGAATGATCTTCGTATCGGGTCGCTCTTTCCTGAGCACGCGGCCGACTCCCTTGAGCGTCCCGCCGGTGCCGAACCCTGTCACGAAGTAGTCGAGCTTCTGCCCCTCGAAGTCCTTGACGATTTCCGCGGCGGTCGTGCGCGAGTGCATGTCTGCATTCGCCTCGTTCTCGAACTGCCGCGTCAGAAACCAGCCGTGTTTCTCGGCGAGCTCGATGGCCTTCTGCACCATTCCGGTTCCACCCGCAGGGGCCGGCGTGAGGATCACCTTGGCACCGAGGAATCTCATCAACCGCCGGCGCTCTACGCTGAATGATTCAGCCATCGTCACGACCAATGGATAACCCTTCGCCGCGCACACCATCGCGAGCCCGATACCCGTGTTGCCCGACGTAGCTTCGATGACCGTCTGCCCCGGTTTGAGCTTGCCGGTCTTTTCAGCATCCTCGATGACACCAAGTGCGAGGCGGTCCTTTACGGAACCAAGCGGATTGAAGGCCTCGACCTTCACATAGAGGTCGATTCCTTCCGGAGCGAGCTTGTTGATCCTGACGACGGGGGTGTTGCCAACAGTCTCGAGAATGCTGGAGAATCGAGTCATCGGTATGGGCTCAGGAATTAATGTTGGAATATCTTAACGCCTGAGCCGCGAAACCGGATGGGCTTCAGGGACCGGCCGCAGATTTGAGCTTCCGCTCCCAGCCGGCAGCACTTTGGGGCTTTTCCCACTGGGTATACAGAAGAACGAGCCGCTTCCGGGCATCTCCGACCACCGCCGCATCCTCACCCCGCGCCTCGACCAGTTTCTTCTCCGCAGGAACCAGCAACGCCTCCGCCTCCGAATACCGGCCAGCGAGAACAAGATGAGCGCCAAGTATGCTCTCACTCGATGCGATCGCCCAATGGCCCTCGGGGAGGTGCTTCCGCCTCAATTCGAGGCTCTCACGTAAAGCCCGCTCGGCCACAGCGAGAGAATCCATTGGACCAAGTGCGCGCCCAAGTACTCCCATGGCAGTAGAGACAGCCATATGCGTATCCGGCAGCGTCTTCCCGCGAAGCGCCAGCACCTTGCGCGACCATAGGGCCGCCTCCGGATAACGCTTCTTCCCAAGCAGATAGTCGGCGTAGTTGAACATCGTCCACGCATACTCGGGATGATCTTCGCCAAGCAGCTTTTTTCGCATCGCCAGAACTTCGAGATACACGGAATCCGCCTTTGCGGATTTCCCGGCATACTCGAGCACCGATGCATATGGCGAAAGCATCGCCGCCAGCTCCGGGTGTTCATTCCCATATGCGCGACGCGCCGACGTTATCGCCGCTACATAGAGGGACTCGGCTTTCGGAAACTTCCCGAGCTCAGCTTCCACGAATCCCAGATTCACGTAGGCGTAGGCAAGCAGTGAATCCCGCCCAGGCGCAGCTTTCGTCGTCACGTCGAGCGCTTCCTGAAAAACAGGTTCAGCTTCCTGATTCTTGCCGAGCCTGGCCAGTATCCGCCCTCGCTGATCGAGAAACGTCGCATACTCGAGCGGATCCTTGTGCGGAAAACGATCGATCAAGACTGATGCAGTCTTCATAACTGAATCAGCAGCTGCGTACTCGCCCAGATATTCAAGAGCATGACTCTGCTTGGTCAGAGTCACGGCCGTCGCATAATCACCACCCGGCACGCGACGCTTGTGTGCGTCGAGCGCTCGACGAAACTGTGCTTCGCCAGCCTCGAATTCGCCAAGTCCCATGTAGGTGCTGCCAATGACACTGCGTATCTCCGCCTCGAGCTCGGGATTGCTCGCAAGCGTGTCAGCGTGCGCAGCCGCGGAGTCGAGCACTTCCCGCACCGTTACATCTTTCCCCAGCGACGCCGGATCTGCAGACCCCAGCATCGTCGCGATGAAATCGGTCACCTGCTCTGCCCGGCGACTTTGCGCCTCAGCCCGCCGGGCTTGCATGGTCGTCGCAACCAATCCTGCAACGAGCGACAATACGGCGAGAGACAACGCGGCAGTCTCGATCTTCCTGCGCCGAATGAGCTTCTTCATACGATACCCGACGCCGTCAGGCCGCGCCGATACTGGCAATCCGATGAGGTGCTGCTGAAGGTCGAACGCCATCAGGTCAGCCGATCCATAACGACGCTCGGCCTCTTTCCTCATCGCTTTGCTCACGATGGCGTCGAGGTCACCTTCCACGGCGGCGCGCGCACGCGATGCTGAGCGTTCACCGATCAGGGATGCCCGCGCTTCGGTAATTGACGCGCTTGGTCGCGGCGGCTCGGTCTCCAGCACGATCTTCTCGATCTCGCCGATGCTCTTTCCACGAAGATCGAATGGCCGATACCCGACCAGCAGCTCGAAGAGGATGACGCCCAGCGCGTAGACATCGGCGCGCGTATCTACAGGAAGTCCGCGAACCTGTTCCGGCGACGCGTAGTCGGGGGTGAAAGACCGGCTGCCTGAAACCGTCAGCGGCATGGCAACATCGCCGTCCGGTGTCATCAAACGAGCAATGCCAAAATCGAGCAGCTTCACGCGTCCGTCACCGGTTACCAGGATGTTGCCCGGCTTCAGGTCACGATGCACCACGAGACTCCTGTGCGCACTCTGCACAGCGGCGCACACCTGGAGATAGAGCGAGAGCCGGTTGTGCACCGACATGTTCTGCTCGTCACACCACTGGGTTATCGGCAAGCCGTCAACGTATTCCATAATGATGTACGGCTGGCCATCATCGGTAACGCCGCCGTCGACCAGCGCAGCAATGTTGGGATGATTCAGGTTCGCAAGTATCTGCCGCTCAGCTCTGAACCTTGCGAGTGCCGGCTCACTTCCTACATGGCGGTGAAGAAACTTTACCGCGACACGCTTCTTGTACTGATCATCGTCGCGCGCCGCTTCGTACACCGCACCCATACCGCCCACACCTACGAGTCGAACAACACGGTACGCACCGACACGCGTGCCTACCCAGCGATCCTCTCCCGTTGTCGCATCGATCAGTGCCGATGCTGAAACGGGGCTGCGGAACTGATCCTCACCAAGCTCGTGTGCCTTGATCAATGCGAGGACCTCGGTCCTCAGGTATTCATCGCCGGGCTCGAGAGTCTCCAGCAAAGCAGCACGTTCCGCAGCGGGGTGCTCGAGGGCTTCTTCGAAAAGCGCCTGGAGTCTCTCCAGGCGCGTGGGTGTCAGCGGATTGTCACTCATTGGTCAGGCAGTAGCCTCGAGGGAGCGTAAGAGAAATGCGCGCGCGAATGTCCAGTCTCGCTTGACGGTTGCCGGGGAGATACCGAGGGCATGGGCGGTTTCATCTATCTCGAGCCCGCCGAAAAAGCGGAGCTCCACAACGCGTGCCTGTCGCGGTGCTGCAGCATCGAGTCTCTCGAGCGCTTCATCGAGCGCCACCAGGTCGAGTGACCGATCGGGCGCGGAGCTTATCGACTCGTCGAGCGTCACGCGTATCCCATGATCGCGCTTCTGCCGAAGCCTGTGACGTGCATGATCGACGAGAATCCTGCGAATCGTGCGCGCTGCGACAGCGAAAAATTGCGCGCGGTTCTGCCACGATATGTTCTTCTGGCCAACCAGACGAATGAACGCTTCGTCCACGAGCTCCGTCGGCTGCAGCGTGTGACCTTCGCTCTCTCGGCGCATCGCAGCCTGGGCAATGCGATGCAGGTCCGCGAACACTGCTGAAGCAAGACGGTCAGCGGCACCTGCAACGCCATTCTCCACGTCCTGGAGGATCGCCGTGATTTCCATTGGCGACAACCATACGGAACCTGATGTACCCGCGCAAACAGTCGCGCAGTTACAAAATCATTACGTCGGGATTGCTGCGCCGCCCCATGCCTTCGGCAGGGCGTAAGTTGTGAATTCTCCATAAGATCCAGCTCCTTTCACTTAGAGACGCGACATCGAGCGGAGCCGAGGCTCATGTTCGTGGCTACAGAACCCATGCTTCGGGCTCCAGGCACTCTGGCCATCCCGTTGTTCCGGGCTTTTGTCGGTTATTGCATATGCAACAATTTCGTTATATCTTGCATCTGAATGACTCACCCGCAAACTCTCCCGGCTGCCGCACCCGTTCTCGCCAAGGCGGCGATCAACGCCGCTGAAAGACTGGGACTGCGCAACAGGCACCTGGCAGAGATTATCGGGACGAGTGAGGCATCGATCTCCCGGTTGCGGAGTGGGCGCGGCCTCGACCCAGAGCGAAAGGAGGGGGAACTCGCGCTTCTTTTCCTGCGGTTGTTCAGGTCGCTCGACGCATTAGTCGGTGGCGACGACGAGAAGGCGCGTGTTTGGATTCATGCGGAGAACGATCACGTCGGCGGAGTTCCTGCCACTCGCATCCGCACGGTCGAGGGACTCATCGATGTCGTCCAGTATCTGGACGCGATGCGCGGGCGACTCTGAGCTGCGCGTGCTTCACCTCTCGTCGTGGCGAGTGGTGGAGGCGCAACATCAGGTGTCCACGCGCAAGCTCGTCGATTCCGCCGAGGAGCAGGAGCTTCTCGAGGCGTTGATCGACGGCGTGAAGCCGCCTGATGTTACAAAAGGCGGATTGCATTACCTCCTTTTCACTCCGTTCAGGTACCCACCGCTCAGGCATGGGTCCCGTTTTGGATCACGGCGCGAGCGAGGCATCTGGTACGGTTCCATTGAGCGTCGGACAGCGTTTGCGGAGATCGCCTATTACAGGTTCGTGTTCCTCGAAGGCACTCGCGGGGACATGGGCACTGTGGAGACTGCGCTTACTGCATTCACGGCACGCGCGCGCACTGCTCGCGGCATTGATCTCGTTGCGCCTCCTTTTGATGTCTCTCATCGTGTGATATCGTCACCGACGAGCTACTCGTCATCGCAGGCTCTTGGTTCCGCAATGCGAGAGGCCGGCGTCGAGGCGTTCAGATATCCGTCGGCGCGGGATCGGGATCAAGGCATCAACGTCGGGGTCTTCATACCAGGAGTTTTCGGAAGGGCAAAACCGCAGTCGTTCGAAACGTGGCACTGCGCAGCATCGCGCGAGCGTGTAGATATAACGCAGGCCGATTACTTCAAGCGAGACCGGTTCGCGTTTCCCCGCACGCAGTTTCTGGTGAAGGGGATATTGCCGGCGCCGGCGTTATAACGTCTTCTTTTACAGTTAGACCCAGGGGGTTACGGATTTGACTGATAAACAACGGATTCGACGGATCGGGCGCATCACGTCAAGGTTTCATCGATGATCAGACTGATACTCATTGCGCTCGTCGTAATGTTCGTCGTGCGAGTTCTGCTGCGCCGGCGCAAGGAACCCGAGCTGCTCGATGAGGTTCATCCGGTAGAAACCTTAAAAGAGGATCGCGAGTCGCTGCGGTCGGGTGAGCCTTAGTCCCGGGATTGCCTCATGCTCGGTGCATCGCCTATTTCGCGCAATATGTCGATGGCGAGATTCGCGATCCGGCTCAATCCATCGTAGTTCACCTTTTCAGCATCATCGGTCGTGTTGTGATAGTCATCATGCGTACCGGTGTAGAAAGACAAGGCTGGAATGCCTCGTCGACGAAAGTTTACGTGATCAGATCTTTCGTCGAAGAACTCTCCGGGATATCTGCGCTCCAGAGCAGCCTCATGCCGCTGCTACATAGGCGGCGGCGGCATCGAGCTGCGGGCTCGGGGTCGGCCGCCCGGCCGCTGAGTCATGCGCCAGAGCTTCAACTACCCTGCGCAACTGCCCCGCGTCGAGGTGAGCGCGAGCCGCATTCGTTTGAGCACTGATTGGGAAAACGGCAACCAGCACAATCGCGGCGGCGATCGTGGAGTTACGGGCCAGGTAGAACATTGGAGTTGGAGGTCTGGGTGGTCGGAGTACGTGGTCTGTGACACGCGCAATGCCCAAACGGTTCGGTTCGTGGGGACCGACAACGTCACTCCTGAACGAAGGTGTCACCCCGGTGCTGACGCAGCACCTCATACACCGCGAGGGCCACGCTCGTCGAAAGGTTGAGGGAGCGTACAAGCTCCGATGCCATTGGCATCGCAAAGAACCGATCCCCGTACCGCTCGTGAAGCTCGGATGGCAGCCCGCCGGTCTCGCGACCGAATATCAGCACCGTGTCCCCGTCCGACGCAAATTGAGCATCCCAGTACACGCGCGTTGCTTTAGTCGAAAAAAAGTATGGTTCGCCGAGCCGCGGCAGCTCGCTCTCAAACGCATTCCAGTCGGGCCAGATGTGGAGATCGACATGTTTCCAGTAGTCGAGTCCGGCGCGCTTTAATTCACGCTCATCAAGAGAGAACCCAAGCGGCTCTATGAGATGCAAAGCGGCGCCGGTTGCCAGGCATGTACGACCGACGTTACCCGTGTTCCAGTGAATCTCGGGATTAACGAGAACGATGCTTATCGCCAGCGAGATATCCTCGTCTCCATGATTCCGAATCTCCGGCGAAGAGCGCTAGTTCCCCGGTCGTCTGGGCAGTTGACTGCCGTTATCCATGTCAGAGGCGATCAGCCAGCGCGCATCACTCCCTCGACGCAACGTCAGTGTGAACTTTCCCTCATCACCCCGCGATTCGCCATAACCATATGCGCCGATGATGTACGCGATCCTGCCGGACTCATCATATGCGAGGGCGCGAAGTCTCAACGGCCCTCCCGCCTGGCCGCGATATACAGTTTCGAGCGCGGCATGCCCTCGAGCCGGTGGACGCCCCGGCTGGAGTACGAACCCATCCTCAGTGAAGAGAGCAACGAGAGCCGGGATATCGTTTGTGCGCCACGCATTTTCGTAGTCACGCAACACGCGGTCCAGATGCGCTGGCAGGGTGACAGACGGCAGGGCTTCAGGAGCCGTCACTACCGCCGGAGGTGCTTGTGCCGGCAACCGCGAGCAGGCAAGCACCAGTGTGAACGACAATATTCTGAGTTGATTCATGGCAAATCCCCTGAGTGCAGGCGCACCGTATGACACGCGGCGTGGTCGAGTTGTCGTCACGGTCCTCGACGCGCAGAACGAATTGTCAGCTGCAACTTCCCTCCACTCGAATGAATCGTCAAATGTACAACTCGTCCCGCACACGCCCAATGAAATCTCACCATTAGATTGCGCGGCTGATGAGTGCTGCAAAAACTTTCGTGGACCGTTTGCGCGATGTGGATGCTGGCGCCCTGCTGGAAAATGGAGCGGGTCTGGACATCAGGTTTCACTCCAATCCGGCCGGTTTGCATTGCGCAGATATCCCGCTCGTCGTGAGCGATGGGCGCGGCAAGAAGGCAGCAATATTTTCGCCCACCGGTCACTACCTCGACTATCCGCTCCTCGAGATGGGGCGCAACACTGCCCGCACCCACAGGCTAGGCCTCGCTGCGCTTGGCACGCCCTGGCGCACAATGTTTCGAGCTACCGCGTTCGATCGGGTCGTCTACGTCAACAACTGGCTGCTCAACGGCTCGCCATCGCTCGATCTCGGACATGACCACCTGGTCGGCCTGATCGATGGAATACGATCGAACTATCCGGATCACGCCCTGATTTTTTCAGGCATCGTACCGGCGGTCACTCCACAATTCGCGAGAACTCTCACGGCGATCGGCGGGCGTGCAGTCCAGAGCCGGATCGTGCACGTGCTCGATGTGCGGCCAACTGCAGCGTCGCTGGCCCGAAGAGGAGTGAGAGAAAAACGGAACGTCGATCGCAGGCTGTACGAGAAGCGCTCCGTCGATCGAACTTCAGACCGAAAAGTTCTCCTCACCATGGTTGATCGCCTTCGCGACCTCTACGCCCAGCTCTATCTCAGCAAATACTCGTCGATGAACCCGCAGTACACCGGAGAGTTCTTCCGCCTGATGCTCGAGTCAGATGAGTTTCAGGCTGCAGGCTGGTATGGCGATGACGGGCGGCTCGAGGCGTTCAACATCAGGCTGATACAGGGCGGCATCAATCACTGTTCGCTTTGTGGATACGACACTACCGCACCGCGGAAGAAAGGATTGTTCCGGCTGATTGCCGCTGAAGACATTCTTGGCCCAGGCGAGTGTGAACTCATCAACTGGGGTGGCGGCAACGCGTCATTCAAGAAATTCCGTGGCGCCGAGCCGGTACTCGAGTACGACATCGTCTTCGACAAGCACCTCTCGGCGCGACGACGGCTCCCATGGCGGGTTCTTCGGGAGATGAGAGGGTTCAGGCACGCGACGAATCAGTCGAGCATGCGCCGAATCGGTGCAGCTTCTGTTGATCCACCGAAGGGCGGAGCACGACGAGTCGCACTCATCACCAGCATTCCCGAGCTCGTCGCGCCGTTTTTTTCCGCCGACCTGAAATCTTATGACTTGGAAATCCCTGTTGTGGTTTTGATACAACCATCGACGCTCCTTGCAGACCGGCTGCGTGATCTGCCTCGCACGCTGAGGCGGCAAGCGAAGCTGAATGGAACGTCACGGGTGCTGCAGCTGATCAATCGCGTGCTGTACTACAGGGTCGTGTCGGATTGTGCACCCGATGGGATCGAGGTCCCGACACGCTCTGCAGCGCTCGACACGTTGACGCGGGGGCGGATCGTCATCGACGCCAGCTCCGCAAACGACAGCTCCGTCGCAGCAGCGCTCAAGGAAGCTGACTGCGAACTAGGATTGGTAATCGGCGCGGATATGTTGACGCGTGCGACACTCGAGGCGATCGAGCTCCCGCTGGTAAACCTTCATTTGAGCGACCCGGCATTTGCGCGGGGCATGCCGCCGATTTTCTGGGAGATTCACGCCGGCAGAAGTGAAGTCACGCTGACGCTGCATCGACTCGTCGCAAAGCTGGATGCCGGGCCCGTATTGATGCAACGGCCTGTAGCGATTCAGTGGCGGCCAACTCTCGCTGGAACCATCAATGCGACGCGACATCTCGTCGCGAAGGAGATCGGGAGTTTTCTTGTCGAGGCGCTTCCGGAGATTCTTGACGGTCGATTGATCGAAACGCGGATCGATCACGGGGCGGTCAGGACCATTCCGCGAATCGCAGACGTGATGAGGGCGCGAAAGATCTGCAGATTACGAGCTGCAGCATCCCAGTCTTCAACAGACTGAGTCCGTCCTGAAACTAGTAAAAGGAGTGGGGTGAGTTGTCACGAGGGGCGTGAGTTTTCTCCCTCGGGTACCGTCACGATTCCCGGCGCTGACGGGCGAACGCAACCACGCATGGGGAGGAGGTTTCGCGCTCACCTCCGGCCTACTTGAGCAGCGTAAGCCACCCAAGTTGCAGGATCTTCCCGTTGACGAGCGCATCGACAACGTGCGTGCCGGGGTAGTGTTTTCGTGTCGTGAGATCCGCAAGTGTCACAGTTTTTCGGAACGTGTCGCGACCACCAGCCGACAACTCCATGGACTTCAGCTTGAACACCTTCGGCGAGCTGTTCCCGCTGGCCTTGATAAAGTGCACGCGCATGTCGACGATGACACGCTGCGCGCTACGGCTGGTGCTCCTGATTCCGAACGTGATTGTGACTTTTCCTCCTTTCGCTACGCGCTTCGGTGATATCACGACATCCTCGATCGCCACCCTCGCAACCCTTCCGAAGCCAAGCAGCTCCAGTGCGTCGGGGTTTCCCTGCTTCACAAGTGAACGAAGTGCGTGCTTGATCAAGGCCTGCCGTTCATCAGACGCACCTTTCATCCATTTCTCTGCAACACGAAGCAGGATGTCAGGATGATCCTTCCCGATATCGTTGAGGTTGTTTGCAACTGAACGCCTCACGTAGATCGCGTGATCATCCTTGAGCAGCTCGAGCAGTGCGATCACCTGAGTTGGATCCTCCTGAAACCGGCGCAGCCTGCCTCCCCACGGCAGCCGTGGGCGAGTCCCCTCTGAAACGAGCCGGCGAACGTGCTCGTTTGGGTCTGCGGCCCATGTTCTGAGCAGCGCAAGCGACTCGCTCTCGTACCGCTCGATGAAAGGACGGATGCTGAACTCGGCCGAGAAAAGTTGAGTCAGCCGATACTGCGCCTGCATTGATTCGTGGAAGTGCTCGATACCTGACTGCGCGACAAATGACGTGTGCGGAAGAAAGAAGAACGCTGCCATGCCGCCAGTGGACTGATCACCCGGGCGAAGCTCGTCGATCGATCGCATCAGGATCTTCAATGCATCCGGATAGTTCGAAGGCAGGTGTCGCGCGAGGGACCGTGCGATGGACCGCCCGCGATCCATCAATTCGAGGTCAGCGTATCCCTCGAGCGCGTCACCGAGGAAGTCCGCGTCGCGGAAGGACGGCCACACTGTCTTGATCTGTCGCGCGAGTGCGCGCGGAATCCGTTCGCCAAAGTGGCTCTTCAGAGGTTCACCCATCGCTGCTCCAGTAGTCGCTGCGGGAACTGCTCGCCATCCTTCCCGGCGTTGGCCTGTTGGCCGCACCGGCGCTAATATCAAGGTTCAATCATTACAGGACGGAATGCCAAATGAGGAATCGCGTCGTCGCCCTGTTGTTTTCAATCGTACTGGCCACGCCCGCCGCTGGTCAGGGACTGATGCCAGACCTCCACAAGGACGTCAGCAGCGTCCAGAAAAAATTCATTGACCTGGCCAACGCCATCCCGGAATCAGCATACGCGTGGCGGCCCTCCGGTGCACGATCGATCGGCGAAGTACTGCTGCATGTGGCCGCCGACAACTACCTGATTCCCATCATGATGGGGAAGGCTGCGCCCCCGGCGAGCGGAATCACCGCTGACATGAAAACCGCTGAGGCCTTTGAGAAGAAGCCGCTGTCAAAGGCCCAGATTGTAGCCGAGCTCGAGGCGTCGTTCGGGCATCTTCATGGTGCGATGAATCTGACTACAGATGCGAACCTCGAGGAGAACATCAAGTTCTTCGGCCAGGACTGGACGCGCCGCCGTGCAATGGTCAGCACCATCAATCACCTTCACGAGCACCTCGGCCAGTTCATTGCGTACGCAAGAAGCAATAGCGTGGCGCCTCCCTGGAGTCAGTGAAGCTTATGCTACGGTGAATCAGTTGGCGCTATTAGTACCTTGTCGATACTAATAGCGTCACCTGGTGCTTTAGTTTCCGTACGTCGCGTAGTACGCCCACAACCTCGTCAGCACGTCAGCCATCGCATTGTTCGACCTCGGGCCCTGCGTGTCGTGGGAGTTGGTCACTGCCATTACTGCCACTCCACGATCCAGTGCGACCTGAGTCCGCGCGTAGTTCAGGTTGTTTGACCCGTCGTGCTCGACACCCCGTCCCGAAGCCCAAGCAGCATTGTTTGCGATCGCCCATCCGGAACCATAGTTAGCCGAAGACTGCGAAGTCGTGTTAACCCGGGCCACCGCCTGAGTCACGAGCGTCGACTGCCCCTGGTCAGCTTTCATGATCTCCTGGAGCACTTTTCCGTAAGACTCAAGTGACCAGTGCGAACGGCCAGCCGACGAAAGAAACGGAGGGTTGTCGGAGGTCGGCCATTCAGACCACGTCGTGCCGCTGCGTTGATGCCCCACAGGATTCCCTGTCGGTGTCGGACCCCAGCCAAACGCCGTAGCACCGAGCGGACCGAGTAGACGTGTCTGCATCGTCTCCTCCCATGAAATTCCCAGTGCCCGCTCGACCATGTTAGCCGCTACCATGAATCCCACATTCGAATAGTTGTACGTCCCGACAGCTGGACTGGCCGCCGTCTGGGTGGCGGTCTTGGCAATAGCAGCGCGTTGAGCGGTGAGTGTGCCGGCCGGCACCTGGTTGGTATTGATGTTGGGGATCATTCCGCCGGTATGTCCAAGCAGCTGCCGAAGTGTGACGTCCCGATACTCCGCTCGCATCGATCCCGAGAGTTCCGGATACGCCTCAGCCATCGTCGTCGTCCAGTTGATCTTGCCTTCAGTGACGGCAATGCCGGCGACGTGTGCGGTGATTGCCTTCAGGTTCGAGCCAATGTGCCAGAGATCGCCCATGGTTACAGGTGTCGTCTGGCTCGCGCGACGCCGCCCGCTTACCGCTGCACCGAATACTCCATTGCTTCGAGTGACTATGCCTGCGGCCAGAGCCGGAAGATCATACTGGGCGCGTACCGACTCTACAATGGCAGTCAGGAAACCTGAACGCGTGTCGATGTTGACAGAAGCACCTTTGGATTGACCATCCGCGGTAGCGGTAATGGTCACAGTGCCGCGTGAGATGGCGGTGATCGTCCCGGCCGCTACAGTTGCGACTGCGTTGTCTGAACTGCTCCACGTGATGGTGCGTCCGGAGACGGCAGTACCGGCGGCGCTCCGGGGCGTTGCTGTCGCAGACTTCGACGTCCCGGTTTCCATCTGAGTCGGCATGTTTTCGAGCGTGACCGATGCTACAGTGACGCCAGGCGGCGCTCCGCTGGGGCCAGTTGGTTCAGACGATCCGCCGCAGCCAATGCTCAGAGCTGCCAGCGTGGTCACTAATAAAACGGTTCTCATGCGCGAGCCTCATCGAAGTGGGGATTGTTGCTTCCATGAGGTAAAGCGGTAAAGGACGCTGTTGTGGCTCAAACCCCGTCACTCAGTTTTTCCGTAGCGGCGCATGAGACTCGCGATCAACGCCGAGGTATCCGGCGCGTTCCCCGTAGCCTTTTTGATCATCACGGCCGGTGCGTATCGCTTGCCGTGACGATGAATATTCTCCCCGAGCCACTCGCGTAGCGCGGCAAAATCCCCCGCCGCAAACGCCGCCTCGAGTGGACCCACCGCTCCCTCGGCAGCGTCAAACAGTTGGGCCGCATAGACATTACCGAGCGTATAAGTGGGGAAATATCCGATGAGTCCTTCTGACCAGTGGATGTCCTGGAGACAGCCGTTGCGATCGCTGTCGGGTGCGATGCCGAGGTAGCGTTCGTACAGCTCGTTCCAGGCGTTCGGCAGGTCCGAGGCGTGCAGATCTCCTGACAGAAGCGCGCGCTCGATCTCGAAGCGAATGACGATGTGAAGGTTGTAGGTAACCTCATCTGCTTCGACGCGAATGAGGCCGGGAGATGCGTGATTGATCTCGCTGCGAAACTCGTCGATTGTAACATCATGAATACCGAAGGCATCCTGAAACTGCGGATAGAAGTGCTCCCAGAATCCGCGACTGCGGCCTACGAAGTTTTCCCACAGGCGCGACTGAGATTCGTGGATACCCAGTGACACCGCTTCTCCCATGGGCGTACCGTAGTGCGCCGGATCAAGACCCTGCTCGTACAGAGCATGTCCTGTTTCGTGGAGCACTGCGAGGAAACCGCTAGCGAAGTTACGCGGATGGTACCTGAGCGCGATGCGCACATCACCTGGTCCAATGAATGAACAGAATGGATGGGGTCCAAGGTCGAAGCGGCCATTCTCCAAACTGAAGCCAAGCCTGGACGCCACACCTTCGGCGAACGCCCGTTGCCGGTCCAGGGGCAAGTCGCGATCGAGTTTAGTCGACGGTGCACGCGCGTCGCGAAGCGAGTCCACCAGCGGAACCAGCTGCTCGCGCAGATGTGCAAACAATGTTGACAGCGCCTCCGTCGTCATGCCAGGCTCGTAGTCGTCCAGGAGCGCATCGTACCGCACGCCCTCGTAGCCAACTGCATCAGCCTTTTCACGTGCGAGCGCGAAAGTCTGGTCGAGCCATGGCGCGAACGCGGGGAAATCGTTTCGATCTCGCGCTTCCGACCACGCTTGTGACGAGAGTGCCGCTACGCGCGCGAGTTCCTCGACGAGCCGGCGAGGAAGCCGCGTTTCACGGTCGTAGTCGCGCCGCAGCTCGCGGACATTTACTGACTCGACACTCGCTGGATCCCTGACGAGTGACGATGCCTCGACATCGCTGATGAGATCGCCAAGCTTCGGATCGGTAGCGCGGTCGTGCGCGAGTCCAGCGAGGAGAGCGAGCTGTTCACCGCGATGATTGACGCCTCCGCGGGGCATGCAGATTTCCGCATCCCACTGGAGGATACTGCTGCACGATGACAACACCGTGCGCTCGCGAGAGAGTCGAATCAGTTCTGCGTAGGCTTGTTCAGGGTTCACAGTTGCCTGCTGTCGAGGTGATCAGATTTCGAGAAGGTCCCGGCCAACTATCAAGTTGCCGGAGAAATGCGGCCGGACTGCATCGTGCCACACCTCGTCTGGCACGAAAGGATATCCGCCGGGAACGAAGTGCGACAGCACGAGCGTCTTGACGCCTGCCTCCGTCGCGAGCTGTCCTACCTGTTCAGTGGTCGTGTGGCTCGCCAGGAGATGCTCGCGGAGTGTCGTGGCATTCGAATCACGTGCGATGAGCGAATCTATTGAAGGCACGTGCATCACCTCGTGCACCAGAACGTCTGCGCCCCGCGCGAGCGCGACCAGCGCCTTCGACGGTCGCGTATCACCGGAGATTACGATCGACCGGTCCGGGCAGTCGAACCGATACGCGAATGCGGGTGCCACTGGCGGATGTTCGACGAGGGCGGCAGTGACCTTGACGTTTGCATCCTGCATTACCGGCCCGCCGGTGGTCAGGTCGTGCGCCGAAATCAGCGGCTCGAGTGCGGGACGTCCTTCGTCTACCATGCGGGTGCGGATGTCGACATCGTTCAACGCGAGGAAATGCCGCGTCATCTCCTCGAGCGGCGGCGGGCCGTAAGTGTTCACGGGCGTCCCGAGGTCCGAGGCCCACGCGAGCAGGAGAAGGTTACCGTAGTCCGCGTTGTGATCAGAATGCTGATGTGTGAGAAAAACGCCGCGAATCGATCCGAGCCGGAGATTGGCAAGGATCATCTGCCTCGCAACTCCATTCCCGCAATCGATGACGTAGGCTGCACCGCCAACGACGATCACCTGCGATGGCGCTGCACGGTTGGGCTTTGGTGTTGGCCCGCCGGCTGTGCCGAGCAGAATGAGTCGTGATTTTTCCGAAGAGTGTGCTGCCTGCCCAAGGGCGAGGGATGACACGAGTGGAGCTGAAGTCAGCGCCGCGCTTGCCCATATGAACTCGCGTCGAGTAAGCCTGATCGCCAACGAAGGTTGCTCCCGTTTATTGGAGGATCACGTGGCAGTTGAACCGCTGATCCGCGCGATGATACCCTCCATCTGCTGCCGTCTGGTTCTCGCCCATCCGGGTAGTCGCAAACTGGTGAAGCCGAACATTCCTGCACCCGCTGCGGCGAGTGTCGTCATCGACGAGATCATTCCCGTATCGACGGGCCCACCACCAAGAAGCGCCGCGCCGCCGGTCGTGACCGCAAAGGCAAGCATCGCAATTCCACCGGCAATCATTCCCCGCGCATCTCCTTTGGTCGTACGGAGGCGGAGCCTGTGCCCGGTTGGAGTCGGCTCCATGAGCGCCTGAAGGTTGCCGTTCGTCCACTGCCTGAATGAACCTTCCTGAGAGAGTTTTCCGCGTGCGTCGAAGGTCTCGCGGAGATCCACGACGATGCGCTCCCATTCCTCGTCGGTGATTTTCCGGCCAAGCTCGACGCTCGTGCCGACGCCGATCGGAAACCCCAGGAAATGGCGCTCAGTCGGCTGCTCGCCGCGATTGACTACCTGCGCGGCATGCGCCAGTGCTTCAGGAGCGATCCCAACCTCGCGGCCAATCTCCTGAAGCTGCGCCAGCGTCATCCCCTCGGCCGCCGGAAGATGAACCTTGGTGGCGTCCGGAAGCTCGGTGGCCTTCTCGAAGATCTGCGCGACTTCCGCCTCGTTGAATCGCCTGTCGGTCATGACATAACGTTGGGGGGTACTCCCTTCCCCCGCTACCTCCGGTTCGTGCCATATTTGTCCCCCGCTATCAAGTCCCGTTTTCCGTAGGCCGACGATCTGAATTCATCACTTGACCCAACTTCCCTCAATCAAGGTGGGCACCATGTATCGAACGAGCAAAGCATCGATCGCTGTGTTGAGCATCCTGGCACTCGCCAGTTGCACGAAGGAAAGTCCGGAAGGGTCAGACACCGCGCACACCGTTACCGCGGGGCAGACTGTGGACGCGGCGGCTGACGAGCAGGCGATTCGTGCGGTCAACACTGCATGGTTCGAGGCTTATAACGCGGGCAATGTCGACGGCGTTGTCACGTCATACGCCGATGAAGCAGTGGTGAATGCACCGGGAGTCGCTCCGGCTAGTGGAGCCGCTGCGGTCCGCGCGGTGTTCGCGAAGGACGTGCCGGGCATGGCCGCGGCAGGGCTCACTCAGGTCCCGGGCTCCAACCCGCAGATCGTCGTGTCAGGCGACCTCGGCTACGAATGGAATACTTACACCGTCACTGACAAGTCCGGAAAGACCGTCGACACTGGCAAGTACGTATCAGTCTTCGCGCGGCGCGGCGGAAAGTGGGTGATCGTGAACGATATCTGGAATTCAGACCTGGCTGCTCCAGCGCCCTGACAATCAGGCTCTTGAGATAGGAGCCACTGCGGCTCCTATCTCAAAGGCCGGCTGTACCGGTTTTATCTATACGTAGGATTCCACCGGCAGGAATACATTCACGACGCCTTTGTCCAGCAGATCGCCCCGAAGCCCCAGGTGGTCGTGAACTTTCGTCAGTCGCTCCTCCCACTCTGAAGCTGACGCCGGGCCGCCCATATCGGTGTCGCCGTAGAAATAGAGGAACACGAGCCAGGCCTTCACTCCCTGCTCGCGAAGAAACGTCACATGCGCCAGGCGGTTTGCATACTGATAGTATTGGCGTGACCAGTCGGCTGATGCTGGCGCGCCAAGATTCGACTTCGTATACGACAGCGCCTTGTCGATCAACACGCGCGACTTTTCCCCAGCACCGCAGTCAGATGACATTTCGGCGAAGTGAGCTTTCGCTTCGACGAGAACCACCTCTCCGCCCGAGCCTTTCCCCAGTGCGTCCCACTGCGGACCACCTGGCGGCCAGAAAGTTTTCAACGAAGGAATGAGCTCCCGCCTGTCGAGATGCACGAGGAATCCGGCATCCCGATACTCAGCCCACTGATCGTGTTTCCTGGGAGAAATCCACTCGACAGTCCACTCTGGCTTTTCGCCAATGGCCGTTCGAAGGCTGCGGTCGAGCGCTGATGGGTCTGGCTCGATCGCGCGCTGGATCCATTTCAGGCTTCCGCGACTGCCGAGCTGCTGCGGAACTCTTTGCTGGATGAACATCCTGGTAACAAACCGATTGAGTTTCGCAATTACAACCGTTGCCAGCCTATTTCTTCAACCAGTTCGAAGTAGCTCCGGGCGACGTCCAGGTCATGTGCGTGATCTTTTGCGCAGCATCGCGAACGAAACAGACGTCGCCGTAATACTTGAACTCGTAGAAGCACCCAGGCGTCGTGGGCGCAAGCTTGACATCGCCGGCATATAGATCCTGCCGAATCAACCGAACTGCGAACCTCGAACCCCCTTCACGATGGTGCCTGATTTATAAAGCCGGGCTCTATCTGTTATAAAGAACGCGAACACCAAGCTGTGCCCGCCAGCGCGAAAAAAGCCCGGGGTCATCGACGAAAGTCGTCGCCGGGCCTATAAAGTTGAAAACCGGTGCGCCGGCGGAATTGAATCTTGCAAGCGACAACGGAGAGGTCGCTGCAGAGCTTGCCACTTTTCGGACTCCCCAGTCCGAGCTCAGGAGATTTGCGACGTTCAGCACATCGAGCGTCACCTGGAAGCCATGCTTCTGGCCACTCCGGCTGAAGTTGATATCCTGCAGCACGCGGAGGTCGATGTTCTGGTACCACGGATTCACGGCACCAGCGCGCTCAGCGATCCGACCGCGGTTCGAGCTGAGATAATCATCCTGCTCGATGAAAGCGTTGAGCCGTGACCACTGGTCTGCAGCGGAAACGGTCTGGCCGCCGCTCGTCAGCGGTTCGATCAGTATGTCGCCGGCGTCGCGCGGAATGTAGATCAGGTCGTTACCCGCCTGCCCATCGCCATTGACATCGCCAGCGTAGATGAACGAGTAGCGATTACCGCCAGCACCCGCGAAGCGATTTCCTTCGGCCAGCTCTCCGAAAATTCCAACCTGCGTGCGGAACCGTTCCGACCATGATCGCGAATACGAAGCTGAGAGGATGAATCTGTGCCGCTGTCCAAACTCGGAGTAGCTTCTCTCCGGACGATTCGGATCACCACTGTTCGGCTGAGACGACCACAGAACGCTGGCAATCTCAGATGACCGCAGCGAGTTGCGCGCATCGTTGTAGGAGTAGCCCAGGCTCGCTTCCGCGTTCGGCGTCAACGTCTTGCGAAGCTGGCCGGTGAAGTTGAAAGAGTATCCGTCGTCTGTATTGTCGATGACGTAGATGCCGGCTCCGCCATCGGAGTTAAGCTCATTGTTGCCGAAACCACCGTAATACGGGCGCCCGTCAGGAAGTGTCCGCACCGGCGCACGGAGATCAGCATTGCGCACGTACACGCCCTTTAGATCCTTCGAATACATCACCTCGGCGGTACCGAGCATTCCCCACGGAAGCTGCTGGTCGATGCCGATATCCGTCGTCCACGACTGCGGCCACTCAAAGTCTGGGTCCATCGCATTGACGTCGAACGAGGGCGCGAGAACCGATCCGTGCTTCGTTGCGATTGGTGCGTTTGGTGGTGCCAGGTTTGGATTCGCCCCGGGATTCGAGATAACGTTGCCGACCCAGACGAATGGAACACGCCCCGTGAAGATCCCTGTCCCGCCGCGAATCTGGGTGCTTCTGTTGCCGGCAGCATTCCAGTTGAAGCCGAGGCGTGGGGAAAATATCGGCTTCGAATCAGGAAGCCTGCTCTGATCCACCACTTCTGCCTGCCGGTTCTCGTCCAGTGCCGTCAAGCCACGCGAAAACGGATTGTCCACGGGATCGGTGAAATACATCGGGAAGTCAACGCGGAGCCCGTACGTCAGCTTCAGTCGGTCAGTGGCAAGCATCTCATCCTGAGCGTAGAACGACAGTTGGCCGACATGAATGTTCTCACCCTTCGTCGGGCCAGTCCCTATCATGCTGGCAAAGTTTTTCTTGTTGGCCCCCGTAGTCGACGCAAAGAACTCATCGAGAGAACCAAACTGGCTTCCGACCGGAATGAACGCCGGCAGGAAAAACACGCCGTGCCTGAAAATGTTGAACGAGTTGAAGAAATCGAACGACTCGAAATTTGTACCGACTGTGAAAACGTGCTTGCCCCTGAAGTAGCTGAGATTGTTCGTGAGCTGCAGCACGTCCTGATCGAGAATGTTGTTGATCGAGAATGGCTCGTGGCCGAGCGTGGTGTAGGTCACGCCGGCTTCGCCGATGTCGATGGTCGGGAAATCCTCGCTGAACGGTTCGCGAGCGTCGCGGAAGCGGTTGTAGCTCGCGAAGAACCGGTTCGCAAACTTCGTCCACCTGCTGTTGTGCTCGAGCGCCAGGGAGGTCAGGTCGTTGTTGATGGCATAGCCCGAATTGTAGAACGGCAGGCTCGACTCGTTGGGGCCACGCCCGGTATTGCCGAAGCTTAAAACGAACGGGTGCGGTCCCAGGTCACGTTTGGCGTTGAGGTAGTTGACGCGAAAGCTCAGCGTCTGGTTGCTCGCCATGTTCCAGTCGAGCTTGCCGATGATCTTGTCGTTGTCGGTATGAAAAAAGTACCCCTGATACGGTCCTGGATCGTATCCGTAACCGCTGATCATGCGCTCGCGAATCCGGTCCATCACGCTTGCCTCTACCCGTGACACGCCAAGGCCTGAGGCCCCACCGGTCCGGGCGATGAAATTCGAACCCGGATCAGTGGTACGTTCTATTTCGCCATTTACGTAATAGAAGAGCTTGTCCCTGATGAGCGCTCCGCTGATTGACGCGCCGCTCTGATTGTAAGAGAGATCAGGATTCGCAACGACTTTAGTTCCGCTGACCGTGTTTCCCTGAAACGCGTCATTTCGTGCGAAGGTGTAGGCGGTCGCGCGAAAATCGTTAGTGCCGCTCTTCGTCACGGTATTGATGTTGGCTCCGGTAAAGCCGCCTTCACGAACATCGAATGGCGCTAGCGATACTTGCAGCTCCGCAACGGCGTCGTAGGGCACCGGCTCAGCGTTCGTCTGGCCGCCCGGAGCGGGGTCGTCGAGCCCGTACGGATTGTTGAAGTACGAGCCATCGAGCGAGATGTTGTTGTAGAGCCAGTTCTTTCCCGCGAAGCTCATGTTGCCATCACTTCGAGGATCCAGCTTCGTAAGATCGCGCGTGCTGCGCTTGATTGATGGCGTTACTGCCACCCTCGCCTCCCCCACCCGCGTCGAGGCGCCAGTACGTCCAGCGTTCAGGACCTCATCTCTCTCAGCAGTGACCGTAACCCCGGTGAGCTCGAGTGCCTGGCGCGTGAGCCGGAAATCAAGCCTAAGTGATTGACCAAGGCCGACATTGACGTCTGATTCGGATTTTGGCTCGAACCCCAGCGATGTCACCGTGACTCTGTAGGGGCCGCCAACTCGCATGTTGGGCAGGTTGTACCGCCCACTCGACGTCACTGACCCCCGGTACTGCGTGCCGCTCGGCATGTGTGTAGCGACAACATTGGCAGTGGAGATCGGCGCGCCCTGATCGTTGCTTACGATTCCCGTGAGGGAGGCGGTTGTTACACCCTGTGCCGGAAGTAGGGCCGGCGCTGACAGCAGAGCAAGAGCAAGAGTGTTTCGGATAACGGTCTGAACGCAATTCGCTTGCACGACAGCCTCCGTGATTCATGGTGGGAGACGGACCATGGGTGTTTCACGTATCCAGATAACGATCGCGATCAAACGGTAGCGGAAACATCCTTAGCGTCAAGCGCCAACTCTATTCCCCAGGAGTTTCCAGCCGCCCTGCAACCTGGAAAGCGGCGCTCGAGCTCAGTCTCTCCAGGTCTGCTTCGGCGCCGGCACCGTGTGATTTCCGATCTGGGCCATATTGCTGGCGTCGAAGATTCGCCCATTCACCATCACGTACCGAATCGTATTTGTGTTCTTGATATCGGTGAGCGGATTGCCATCGAGTACCAGGAGGTCCGCAAGCTTGCCGTTCGCCAGGGATCCTATCTCGTCGTCGAGTCCCAGTGCCCGCGCACCACTCAATGTCGCGGTACGAAGAGCTTCATGGTTCGACATGCCGCCCATCTGCATCATCCACGTCTCCCAGTGCAGGCCCATCCCGTCGAGCTGACCATGCGCGCCGGTCGAGATCACCACACCGCGGTCGCTCAGCTTCTTCGCAACTCGCGATACGTCGACGAAGAAATAATCGTCGAGGGCAGCAGATGTCCGGCGGCGTGAGCGCGCATCTATCTGGCCGCGGGGATGAAAATACTGAAGCTTTGCATTCTCCCAGACGTTGGTAGTCTGGTACCAGTAAATCTCCCCCATCATGCCGGCATAGTTCACGATCAGAGTCGGCGTGTATGCCGTCTTCGACTCGGAGATCAGCCGCAGCATATCCTCGTACAACGGCGCAACGGGAATGTTGTGCTCGAGCGTGGTATGACCGTCGAGAAACATCGTGGTGTTGACCGCGAACGTCGATCCACCCTCTGGCACAACGAGCATCCCCAGCTGGCGGGCTGCCTCGAGAATCTGCTGGCGCGCATCGCGACGCGGCTGGTTGTAGCTCTTCACACTGAACGCGCCAACTGCCTGCATGCGCCGCAAGTGGGTCAGCGCTTCTTCGAACGATGTAGTGATGGCCTTCGCGCCACCCTCTGCACCGTACAGAATAGTGCCTGTCGAAAACAGTCTTGGCGCCAGAATGTCGCCTGCGCGCGCAGTCTCCGACGTCGAGAAAATCATCGTCGTTTCGTTTGACGGATCGTGCATCGTCGTCGTCCCGAAAGCCAGACTCACGAGGAACGACCAGTTCGTCCGCGGCGCGATTCCATTCGATCCGCCGCTGATGTGCGCGTGAGCATCCACCATCCCCGGCATGATGTACTTGCCGTTTACGTCGATCACCTTGAAGTCGCTTCCGTAACGGATCGTCTTGCCGTCTCCCACATACGTGATGCGATTGCGGTCAATCAGGATTGTGGCATTCGGAATCACTTCCTCGCCGTTCATCGTGATCACCGTCGCTCCGACGAGTGCAATCTTTCCAGTTGGACGATCAGCCTCCGCCCTGAACCCGATCGGAATGCCCTTCGCCTCCGGATCTTTCCTTACCGTCGTGGTATCAGGCGTCTCGAATGCAAACGTCGCGCTGATATCGCGCTGAAAGAGCTCGGGGCCGAGTGCCCAGTATACGCGGCGGGAGTCTGCCGACCAGTTCAGGTATGTTCCAGCATCGCGCGATATGCGACGCGCCGGGAAGTCGGTGACGTTGGTGCTTAAGTCCACGGCTTTTCCTGTAAGCGGCAGCGGGGCGACATACGCGTTGAAGCGCTCTATCCACGCGACGAACTTTTCGTCGGGGGACGGCACGAACTCAGTCGCATTTTCAGCAAGAAGGTGAACCCGACGGTCACCGCCCGTGAGATTGACACTGAAAAGAGCGGCCTTCTGGGCTTCATTGCCAACAAGGAAGATGCGATTTCCGTCCCTGTTGAAGCGCGGAGTGTTTCCCTGCTCAGTTACAAGACGTGGATCACCTCCGGACGCGGGGACGATATAGACACCACGATCCTGCGCGTAAAGCTGCGAGCGGAGACCGTCCCCGCCGATACGCCTGTAGACGACTTGTCTGCCATCTCTCGAGAATTTCGGTTCCACATAGTGCCCGAGCTTCGACGTGAGCTTGCGACCGTTCCGCCCATCCACGCCGACGGTGCGGACGGATCCCATCTCCTCATCGTGCCACGAGGCGTAAAGCAGGGTACGCCCGTCAGGCGACCACGATGGGAAAAGCTCGAAATTCTTCGAGTCGTCAGTTACACGGCGAGGCGTGCCATTCGGAAGATCCTTCACATAAAGCTTGCCGAGCGAGGTGTAGACGACGCGGCGCTGGTCGGGAGAGACCGTTACCCATCGAAGCATTTTTACGTCGAACGTGTCCGGCGCAACCTGCTGCTTGCTGCGCACGGCATCGGTAATCGTCTGGCTGATGCGCGCCGTGAATGGAATGTTCGTGGGGCGACCCGACGCAACGTCGATTGAATTGATCTTGCCGCCCGCCCAGATCACGATCGACTTGCCATCGGCGGTCCAGTCATAACCCGGGTATGTGCCGTAGATCGCCCATGCTTCCTGCTGGTCATGATCGAGCGCATCCCAGACCTGCCGCTCGCGTCCACTCTCGAGGTCGCGCGTCCAGAGCACACTCTTCAGTCCCACCCGGCGTACGAAAGCCATGGTCTTTCCGTCAGGAGAGAGCTGCGGCCGCAGCGCGCTGCCTGCACCGCCGATGACCGTCGTACGCTCACCAGTCTCCCGGTCAAAGCGCTGCACGACATAGATCTGTCCGTGCGCGTCGCGGTTGTACTGAAAGCCGCCGCCAGGTGATACGTCTTCAGTGAAGTAGACATAGCGGCCATCCGGCGAGACGATCGGCTCAGTTGCGTTCTGTTCCCAGTTGCGGCGGTCGGTGAGCTTGAGCCCGTTTCCGCCTGAAGTGTGGTAGAGCCACATCTCTCCTGCGCCAAGCGATCGTGTGTTCCGGAAGTGTTTCCGGTTGACGAGGAATTGCCCGTCGGGCGTCCACGCCGGATTCGATACCTCGCGCTCGCGATCATTGCTGACCTGTCGCAGGTCCTTGCCGGTAATGTCTGCTGTCCACACGTTCGTGATACCACCGCGGTCAGAAGCAAATGCGATCCGCTTCCCGTCAGGCGAGAAGCGCGGCTGCATCTCGTATGCTGCTCCGCCAAGTATGAGTGTGGCGTTGCCGCCGGTGATCGGGATCGTGTAGATGTCGCCGACGAGATCGAAGACTATGGTCCGGCCGTCGGGTGAAACATCGAGATGCATCCACGTTCCCTCGGTCACGTCATACTCGATCGCTTTCGACGTTGCCCGTTTTGCCATCACGTCCCACTTGGCCGGAATCGCTGTGCTCGCAGTCGGAGCAGCGCCACCCGATGGCGGGTTCGGTGGCGGTGGCGTCGGGTCCTGGGCAGCGAGCGGAAGGGCGACGGCTAACGCGGTGAGAACCAGGGATTTGTTCATCGGATCCGAGAAGTTGTCGTGGGACAGCTACTACTATAGATAGAGATGCGGTGGTAACAGCGCTTATTAGTATTGTTATGTTACTAATTCGATGCCGAGTCGAAATTCAAAAATACAGCGTGGCGCAGAGGCTGGCTGGGCCGATGGCTCGCGCTCAGGTTTAATCCAATTCCGTTGCCAACCTGGCGAGGTGGTTCAATTGCTCAACAGACCTGTAATGCTCCTGCTCCTGCTTCTGGCATTGATCGCGACCCCTACTGCGATGCTTGCTCAGACTGCTTCCGCGACCGCTGCTATTGACTCGACATTGAATGAGTTGCACGACGCGGCGGCGAAGGCCGATGGAAGTCGATATTTCAGGCTCTTTACCGACGACGCGATCTACATCGGCAGTGACGCGAGTGAGCGCTGGACGCTGATGGAGTTTCGTGGTTTCGCCGAGCCGTATTTCGCGAAGGGAACGGGGTGGGTATACCGTCCGCGCTCTCGGAACATCGTCATTGCCGATGTTCCCTGCGGCTGCGTCGCGTGGTTCGACGAGTTGCTGGACAGTGAAAGTTATGGAACCAGCAGGGGGACCGGGGTCGTCGTCAAACAGAACGGACGGTGGAGAATCTCGCAGTACGCGCTCACGTTTCCGATTCCCAACGACATTGCGAAGGGAATAACTGACGAGATCAGGAAGTTCGAATCATTAAAAAAATAGTCATCCCCGGCGCCTCGACGACAGGATCGTAACGATCGAGAACAGCCGCACGACGATATCGATCGATGCTATGCCTATAAGCCAGTACGCAATGTCGGGTAGCGACTGCAACGCCTGGCCCCATGGTAGACCAATCACCATGGGAAGCCCAATCAGCAGCGCAATCGGAACGAGCAGGCCAAGCGCCGCCTTTGTCAGCGCGCTCGCGTTTCGCGCGGGTTGCGATTGGCGACTCCGCCATGCGATCATAGCCTGCCGGACCTGGTTGTAAGACAGGAGTAACACAACGGCGGCTATGACCAGATAGACGAGCTTGAATCGCGATCCCGGCGAAGGGAGTGGCTCGCCGGCGAGATAAGCGCCGATGTTGTCGGCAATGCGGTGACTTGCTGGGGAGATCGGCAGTGCGCTCGAGACATTCGTGAGGAGGACCACGCCCCACCTCTGGGCCGGAAGCATTACCATCTTGCCGCGGAAATGCGGAACGATTCCGCCGTGATGTACCGCTATCGCACCGTTGCCGCCGCGACTGATCCGCCATCCCATACCGTAATCGAACCCGTCAGCTTCGATTCCCGGCTGATGCATCTGCGCGACGGAAGGCGCGGAAAGCACGGAAGTACCTGCGTAATTGCCGCTGTTCAGCTGAGCGATCAGAAAATTCCCGAGATCCGCTGCACTGCTGATGATCGAAGCAGTTGGCAGCCTGTCCGCCTCGTGGCGAAGCGTGACAGGACGTGGTATGCCGAACCAGTAACGATGACCTTGTGACAACCCCCCACGAAGCGCGGCATCCTGATCCAAGTAAGTCTTCCGCATGCCCAGGGGAGTAAACACGTTCGCTTGCACGTAGTCACCGAATGAAATCCCCGTCACTCTTTCGATTATCGCCCCAAGCACGAGATAGTTCGGACTCGAGTATTCATGCTTCGAACCGGGCGGGTTGTTCAGCTTGACTCCAGACAGCGCCTCTACATGGGTGGCAACGCTCAGCGAGTCACCTGAGCCACGCGGCGCCTTGCCCGGGATTCCACTCGTGTGGTTCAGCAGCTGGCGAATTGTAATCCGCGCAGATGCCGCGGAATCCGCAACGCGAAACTCCGGGAGGTAACGTTTAGCGGGAGAATCGAGATCGATGCGCCCCTGATCAACCAGCTGCATGACAGCAAAGGCAGTGAACGCCTTGCTCATCGACCCGATGACGAACGGAGTCTGTGGTGTTATGTCCTGCCCAGCGCCATCGTTCCCATAGCCGCGCGCGTACACGATCTTCGCTCCGCGCACGATCGCCAGGGAGGCACCGGGCACGTTCTCGCTGTCAAGTTCTTCCAGAACGTATTTGTCGATCGCCGCGAAATCTGGTTCAAATGCCGAGCCTTGCGTGCCCGAAGTCGCGCTCGCATCCCGGCCTCCCCCCAGCATAAGAAGGATTAGACCGGCGGAAAGGGTCGACTTGATCACGGCAATCTCATACTGCCTTCCCGCCGAATCAGGGCGACCTTCCGTCAGGGTCCAGAATCGTATCAATCCGATCCACAACATCCAGCCAATGCGCGCGCGCAACTGTCGCCTCTCCGGAAAGCGCGGCCGATCTCCGAGCACTTTCGCGAATCGACTTCAACTGACTCCGCACGACTGCCGGAACATCACTCCGGCTCACATTTGGAACTGCCAGAAACGGAGATGGAACGGCTGCGGCCGCCGCACCCGCTGCCGCTGAGGTTGCCGGCGGATTGAGCAGCGCAGCCATCCGCTCGAGGTAAACGCGCTGCACGGCACGCCTCCAGGCATCGAGTTGAGACGCTGAAGATCCGGCGGCCCACACGACTCTCCGAAGATCGCTCAGATATTCCGCCGGTGAGTATGCTCCCTGTCCACCAAATGCAGCGCTGCCTTCGAGCCGGGCAAGCCGTCGCGAGTCGAGCAGCATATTCAACAATGTCGCCTGACGCGTAGCGACCGACGTCGCCCCAACCGGCGGACCGATTCTGGATAATATCGACGGAGGTGCAAGCCAATCCGGAGACTCGAAAACCTCTCTGCCAAGGAACGCCAAAGCGGCCTTCTGGCGCGATGCAGGAACCGGAATGAAAACAGAGCCAGGCTGATCCGAAGTACGGGGTTCGATCGTCACACCGCCAACAAGCGATGCCACATGCCCCATATACATGCCCCAGATCCCAAGGGTCTCACCATATATCTCGGCGAGATCCCGATAGTCCTCACCCGCCTTGCCTGTCCACTGTACAAGATTGGGGACCACCCGCTTCAGGTTCGCAATCGCATACGTCGATGCCGCGACAGGATCGTCGCCGATGTCTTCTGTCTGAGAACGCGGATCGATGCCTGACAGATACTGCGGCAAATACCTATACGCCATCGGACCTGCCTGCTCAGCAAGCATCCGGTTCAGGGTCGATCTCTCTGCCTCGGCGGTTGCTGCTGCGGGAAAAACCCGGTATCCCCAGTTGATTATGAAATCGTCGAATGGGCCGAGGCGCCTGATGTAGTCCTTCGGCTCGAGACCGTCGCCTGGCTGAGCCACGTAGTTCTGACGAGCGTAGTCCATTATCGTCGCCGACACGCCGTAGCGATTTACGAACGACTTGCTTCGCAACGAATCGACAGGAAACGATGCCGACGCAATCATGTTGTGAGGAAGCCCAATCGCGTGACCGACCTCGTGAGTGATGACCTTTCTCATGGTCTCGCCCATCAGATCTTCGGGGATCTCGAGCGACCGGGCAGCAGGATTCGACGCGCCGGTCTCGATCAGGAGTCGATTGCGATATGATCTCATGTGGTTGTGATACCACGTGATGTCGCTCTCGATTATTTCACCCGTGCGCGGGTCTGACGTACTTGGCCCCACAGCATTCCTCACTGTGCTCGCCGCCCACCTCACTACCGAATACCTGATATCCTCCGAATCCCAGTCAGGATCCTCGGCTGCGGACGGCGCATCGCGTGCAACTATCGCGTTCTTGAAACCGGCCTTTTCGAACACTGCCTGCCAATCCTCGATTCCCAGCCGCACATAAGGCCGCCATTTGGCAGGCGTCGCGGGATCCAGATAATAGACGATGGGTTTCACTGGTTCTACGAGCTCTCCGCGCGCATATGCCGCTGGATCTTTCGGCTCCAGTCTCCACCGCCTGATGAACGTCTGCTCGGCAGCCTTCTGCTCGTCGAGGCCGTAGTTGATTCTGGACACAGTGAAAAATCCGGCGCGGGCGTCCGCATATCTGGGACGCATCGGCGACCTTGGCAGAAGCACTATCGACTGTCGCATCTCGAGTGAGATCGCGCCGCTGCTGGCATCACCTGGCGGCTCGCCGGCCTCGAACGTCTGAGTGTGACGGACTTCGATATTCATCGGGAACGACTTGACTGCACTGACGAAGCTTCGTGCCGGATCGAGGCGCCGCACCTGATATTGCCGGCGCTGCGCTCCGCTCAATCCCGAGATGCCAGGGGTGTCGCCGCCGAAAAAATCAGTGACATCGAGAACGAAACTCGCGCTGTCGCGGCCGAATGCCTGAATCGGGAAGGCGGCGAGAATCGCCCCTACATTGTTACTCGCAACTGAGATCGCGATCGGCAACGAATCGTCGGCATATGCACCCACGCTCAGGCTGCGAAGCACGATGCGGTCGGCATGCCGCTCCCAGCGCACGAGTCGTTCCTCAACGGACTGACCGGCAGAGAGAAAGCCTCCGATGTTCGCCGGTACTCCAGCGACGCGGCTCACGAAGAGCATATCGCGTCCGACAAGCGAGTCGGGAACCTCGAAGAACCATCGATCTTCGACGCGGTGCGTGGTGATACCGCCTGCATCGGTGATCGCGCGGTCGGTAATCACCTGCCGGTACGGCCGGGGACGCCTTGCACCAGATGCAGGCTGCGGAGCAGTTGCAGCCGGTTGGGCGGTTGTTGACGCCTGTTGCACCGGAGCCGGCGGTTTCGGTTTGGCGCTCGCTGACGCACACGATGTAAGAATTGGGGCGACTGCGAGTGCCGACATGGCCGCGAGCCGGGCGATTTGGCGATTCCTGATTCTGGTTGTGGCTGGCATTCGTAAAGAATGCAGCGTGCGCGCCGCCGATGAAAGTCGCACCCGCAGTCGCTCGGGCCACTGCCATTGCAGAATGACCCGCTCGGGTTGAGCTTCTTCCCGTGTCTGCAAAGCATGATGATGCATTTTCGGAGCCTCGCCGCCTTCGCGAAGAAACTGCGGGGCCGATGCAGTGAAGGTCTCCATATGAACGCGCCGTTGAGGATGTTCCCGCGCGGCGATCGCAACCCAAAACCTGAAGACATGCTCGACGACCTCGGCAGTACCCCGTCGTCGGCGAAAGGATGGCGCGATCTCGGCTGGCTTTTCAGGCGGCACAGGTCTCACGTGCTTACCGGTGTGGTGCTCACGTTTGTAAGTCGCGCTGCTGGCCTCGTCCTCCCCGCTTCGTCCAAGTACTTCGTCGACAACGTTCTCGTTGATCGCCAGGTGGAGTTGCTGCTTCCGCTGGCCCTCGTTGTAATAGCGGCAGGGGTGATACAGGCGGTAACAGGTTATACCCTGACACTCGTGCTCGGTGTTGCGGCGCAGCGCACCGTGGCGGAGATGCGCAGGAAACTGGCGTCGCATGTGTTGCGGCTTCCGGTCGAGACTTTCGATTCGACTCAGGTTGGTGCGCTCACGTCGCGCATCATGAACGACCCCGACGGCATCCGCAATCTTCTCGGCAGCGGCTTCGCTCAGCTTTTAGGTGGCCTTGTAACCGCCAGTGCGGCGCTCGGCATGTTGTTCTGGATCAACTGGCGCATGACGAGTGTCATGATCGTCTTCCTTGCGCTGATTGGAGGAAGTGTCGCCTTCGCGTTTTCGCGCCTCCGCCCGATCAATCGTCAGCGAAGCCTCGAGTTCGCCGGTGTGATGGGTCGATTGGGCGAAGCGCTCGGCGGGATACGAGTAGTAAAGGCATACATCGCGGAGCGGCGTGAGGATCTCGTTTTCACGAGAGGCGTGCACCGGATGCTCAGGCTCGTCGTGAAGACCCTTTCCGGGTGGGCGCTGGTGTCTGCGCTCACCGTCATGGCCGTTTCCGGAATCGCTGCGACTCTCATTCTGATTGGCGGCCGTTCGGTTCTCGCGGGTTCGATGACGCTTGGCGATCTCATCATGTACGCTCTTTTTACCGGCCTCGTGACGGCTCCCTTGATTCAGGTTGCGCAGGTCGGAACGCTTCTGTCCGATGCGCTGGCCGGGCTCGAGCGTGTGCGCGAGCTGCTCGATGAACCATCCGAGGAGACAGTAGGTGGCGACGCTGTGCCCGACCTGGATGGAGAGGTCAGTATCGAGGCTGTCGGCTTCCACTATCGCGAAGGTGTACCTGTGCTGCACGACATAACGCTCGAGGCTGCTGCGGGCACCACTACGGCGCTGGTTGGGCCCAGTGGTTCGGGGAAGAGCACGCTGCTGGGGCTGCTTGCTGCGTTTCATCGACCCAGATCCGGGACTATTCGGATAGATGGTCTCGATATCTCTGCATTCGATCTTCGCGAGTATCGCGCGCAAATCGGCCTGGTGCTTCAGGAAACATTTTTGTTCGACGGAACGATTCTCGAGAACATCAGGTTCTCGCGGCCGGATGCGTCGCTCGAGAACGTTCATCGAGTCGCAAAGGTCGCGCACTGTGATGAGTTTATCCGGCGAATGCCGGATGGCTACGAGACAATTGTCGGTGAGCGCGGCGTGAAGCTTTCGGGCGGTCAGCGTCAGCGCGTTGCGATTGCACGCGCACTCCTTGCTGATCCTGCGATCCTGCTGCTCGACGAGGCGACGTCCAGTCTCGACAGCGAGAGCGAGTTATTCATTCAGGAAGGACTCGAGGCGCTGCGCGCCGACAGAACGACCTTCGTCATCGCACACCGGCTGTCGACGATATTGAGTGCGGATCAGATCGTCGTATTGGAGAATGGTCGCCTCGTCGAACGGGGTACCCACAATGAGCTGCTGGCTGCGGGGGGAACCTATGCAAGGCTGTACGAGCAGCAGCAGCGCACGGTTCGGAATCGCTTTGTGAATAGCGGCGAGGAACTCCCGGAAGCGGGCTGAGCATACCGACGAAGGAGACGGAAGAATGACACGGATCAGCAGCAGTACCCAGTCACCGCGATGGAGGCTTTGCGTGGCGTGCATCATGGAGCTCCGCAGTTGCGTATCATTCAACGCATGAGACTTGGTTTCGCGGTAACACTACTGTCTGTTGTGCTGTTCACGTCAGATGGATTTGCACAGCAGCCGACCGCACCGTCGCCCAGATACGACATCCTGATAACCGGTGGATCTGTCATCGACGGCACCGGATCTCCGTCGCGCCGAGCGGACATCGGGATAAAGGGTGATCGGATCGTCGCAGTATCCGCCGCAACGATAGCGCGGACCGAAGCCGCTCTGGTAATAGATGCGACCGGGCGCACAGTTACACCCGGGTTCATCGACCTCCACGCGCATCTTGATCCGCTGCTCCGTTTGCCACTCGCGGAAAGTGCGCTGAGGCAGGGTGTGACCACGGGGCTTGGTGGTCCCGACGGTGGATCACCGTTACCGCTTGGGCCGTATCTGGATTCCGCGCGCCGACTGAAGGTCGGGATCAACGTTGCGTTTCTCGCGGGCCACAACGATATCCGTCGGACCGTCATGGGAATGAGTGACGCCCGCCCGACAGCAGATCAACTGGCGCGCATGAAGGGACTGCTCGCCACGGCGATGCATGACGGCGCGTTTGGGCTGTCTACCGGACTGTTGTATCTGCCGGGAACGTACTCGGACATCGATGAAGTCGTTGCGCTCGCACAGGTGGCAGCGGATTCTGGCGGGATCTACACATCACATCTCAGGAAAGAAGGCATTGGCCTGCTCGACGGAGTTGCTGAAGCCCTCGAAATCGGGCGACGCGCGCGAATTCCAGTAGTGCTGACGCACCACAAGGCCGTCGGACAAATGATGTGGGGCAAGAGTGTCGAAACTCTCGCCATGGTAGACAGTGCGCGTCGAGCGGGCACTGACGTGATGATCGACCAATATCCGTATACGGCGACTCATACCGGCATCGGTGTACTGGTGCCGTCGTGGGCGATGGCGGGCGGTCGTGAGGCGATGGAGAAGCGTCTGGCAGTTCCGGCAATGAGGGACAGTGTCATGCGCGGCATCGTGCAGAACATCCTCACAGATCGCGGTGGTGGAGATATCTCGCGTGTGCAATTCGCGCGCGTTACCTGGGACAAGTCGCTCGAGGGCAAGACGCTGGCCGACTGGGCGCGTCGTCGTAACCTCGAGCCGACGCCGGAGGTGGGTGCTACCCTCGTGCTCGAAGCGATGAGTAACGGTGGCGCGAACGCGATCTATCATGTCCTGGACGAGGGCGACGTTCGGCGCATCATGGTGAGCCCTCATACCATGATTGCGTCGGATGGGCGGCTGTCGCAGCCTGGCGAAGGCCACCCGCATCCGCGTGCATACGGCACATTTCCTCGCGTGCTCGGAGAATACGTGCGCCAGCAGAAGCTTATGTCATTCGAGACGGCTGTATTCAAGATGACCGGGATGCCGGCGAAGCGGCTGGGGTTGAGAGATCGGGGTGTGCTGCGCGAAGGCGGATTCGCGGATGTTGTGATTTTTGATCCGGCCGCGATTCGCGACGCGGCGACATTCATCGATCCACACCAGTATCCGGTTGGAATCGAGACTGTACTCGTGAACGGTGTGATTGCGGTGGAAAGTGGCAGGCCGAGTGGTGTGCGTGCTGGGCGGGTCCTCACGCCCAGATCCTAGCGGGGCCGGATCACTCCAGGATTTTCCAGAACGAATCCTTACGCGTGATTTTTCCGTCGACGAATTCGAGAATGTCGACGCCTCGCACTTCGATTTCCTTCCCAGCGACCGATGTGCCGGTCAGTGTCCATTCCGACACCCCGAAGTTGCCACACGCCCAGTGCTGGTCTTCACCGTAGTGCACGTTGGGGATTCCCTCGAAGCGCTTTGCCAGCCCCGCCCGAACCTCATCCTTGCCGGCGTAGCGATCCCCGCGTGGCTTGGCGCCTCGCGGCATGTAGAAGACACAGTCGTCGGCGAAGTAACTCATGATTGCGTCAAGATCATGGCGATTGAACGCACCGAGAAATCCTTTCATTAGATCGACAGTGGGTTGATCAGACATATCAATTTGTCGTGTCAAAGGGTGCGATCACGGCCGTCTCAGTTCAACGATCAACACGCGTATAGTGCTTGTTCCCGTGTTCTCGGCCCAATGCGTGATTGGTTCGCTGAAAAACACATTGCCCGCCTTGAACTCTGAATCACGCGTGCGACCGTCGGCCATGTGAAGACGCACGCTCCCACCGTCGAGGATGTACATCACATATGCCGGGTGTTTGTGAAGCTTTTCCTTGAATCCTGGCGGCAGGACGGCTTCCATCACCCGGACTGAGTCGTTCTCGAGCTTGACCGTGATGCTCGTCGGGTTGACGACAGCAGGATCCTCGTCGTGCGAAGCTGTCGAAAAATTGCCGCCGCTTTTTGGCTCAACGAGAACGATGCGAATCGGTGTGCTGCCGATGTTTTGCACCGAGTGGCGCGAAACCGCACGCGCCCAGGCAACATGTCCCGTTTTGTCGCTGCTATCGAATGACGAGCTGTCAGGGAGAAAGACGCGAAGTGTACCTCCGCTCAGGACGTACGAAGCTTTTGGCGGGTGAGTGTGCCAGTTATCCCGCTCACCCGGATTCAGTGAGTACTCGACGACTCTTACGTGGTCGTTATTGAGGATGACCTTGTATTTGTCCGGCGATACTTCGACAGGGTCGATGCTCGCATTCTGCTGGCTGAATGCCCGGTTGGGATTCCCCGCTATCACAGCGAGGATAGCCGCGAGTGCCAACGAGATGTTGCGAACGTTCATCACGATCCTCAATGCGCTGATTGGTGAGCCTGGGTCGGCACGTTCATCAGGTAACTGGTGAGCTTACGGATGAGCCCACCGCGCATCTCGAATACATCGCAGTACACGAGGTCGATGAACTCGCCGTTCTTTCGCTCGGCTCTCACGGTCCCCTCGGCGATAACGACGTCGTTCTCCTCGATAACACGCGTAACCGTGATCAGGGGACGGCCGCTGCAGTCCTCGTTTTCGATTTCGCCGTCGAAGGCTTCCTTGCCGTGGTGATGATACGCACCCGGTAGGACCCATTCGACGTCATCAGTGAGACACGACAGTATCCCGGCGTGATCGAGACGATTGTATGCGTCCATGTACTTCTGGACCGTCGATTTGTTGGGTGTCGTCATTTGGCGTCCGCTCAGGCCCTTGGCTCCGACAAGATGTGGCTCTCGAATGACTGACTGCAACCGGAATAGTGAGAGTTGCCCTATGGCGGCACAACAAATTACTTTGTAAGACAAAGCATACACGGGTATTTCACAGGACCCCTGGGCCTGGAATGGGTATAATCCTGTGTCATTTGACCCCCACCGCTGAGCAGTCACTGCCTCTCTTGCCACATCTCAGGACCCTTACAATTGTCTGGCGATTGCTCCCGCTCTGCCTCTCGTTCCGGCGGGACTTTCGGCGCTGGATCGTGGCCGGCATCCCTCTCGCGCGGCATCGGGAGTTTCACGAGAAACGCGCCGCCGCCATGGTCCACGCGCTCGTTTCGCTCGGCCCCACATTCGTCAAACTCGCCCAGGTCTTCGCCTCGCGCCCGGACGTCGTCCCTGAGCCGTATCTCTCGGCCCTTGGCACACTGGTCGATCGCGTGCCGGTCGTTCCTTTCGAGAAAATCGAACACGAGATCGTGTCAGCCTACGGACTCCGGCCTGAAGAGATGTTCGACTCCTTCAACCGGGAGCCCCTCGCGTCCGGATCGCTTGGCCAGGTCTACCGTGCGCGATATGAAGGACGCGACGTTGTCGTCAAGGTCCTGCGACCTGGCGTCGAAGCGCTCGTCGACATGGACATCCGTGCAGTCCGTCGCCTTCTCGATATCGTTTCAGCACGGTGGTCGAACTCACACCTGCGCGCATTCCGCGTGGTCGTCGACGAATTTTCGCTCCGGGTTCACGAAGAGATGGACTTCCGGCAGGAAGCAGCCAACGCAATCGCAATCGCCAAGCGCTTTGCAGATAATCCGAGAGTCCTGATTCCCTCAATCGAGTCAGACCTTACACGCCAGCGCGTCATCGTCATGGAGTACATGGAAGGGACGCGCATCGACGCTCTGTCTTCCCGCATCTCCGAAGGAAAGCTCGACGGTCAGCGAATCGTCGAGTCGGTCGTCGAGGCCTACATACAGATGATGCTGGTCGATGGGCTCTTCCACGCCGATCCGCACCCCGGAAACCTTCTCGTGACCGACGATGGTCGACTCGTCCTGATCGACTTCGGAATGGTCGTACGTGTCGAGCCCGAAATGCGTCGCGTGCTTATTCGGACAGCACTCGCAGCTGTAACCCGGGACACGGCCGGGGTAATACGTGGCTTCTTCGACCTCGGGATCGTCGAGCCCGGTACCGACATGACGACGATTCACCGCCTTGTCGACGTATTGCTGGGCATGGCCTTTGACGGCGTCGCGGCCGTCGACATTCCGGCACGCATCCTCGCCGACCGCACGCTGGCCGACGACGTAATGCGCACGATTTACGACTGGCCGATCATTCTCCGCGGAGAGCTCGTCTATTTCGGGCGCGCGGTCGCGCTCATAGAAGGAATTGGCGCGCGCTACATCCCGGGCTTCAACCCGGTTTCGTTTGCCGCACCGGTGATACTGAAACACAGGCGCGCGATACTCGCCGCAATGGGCGAAGACGCCGATTCACGCGCCAACATCGGCGTCCTGCTCGGCAAGCTCGCCGGCGACATCACGAGCGTGGTAATCAACGCTTCCCGGGAGATAGTCGGCGCTGTGTTCCGTCAACTACCTGGCCTGCTTGCCCCGATCAGCAACCTCTTCGAGCCAATGACAGCCGACGTCCAACCTTCAACGACTCCTGAAACAGCGTAGAATTATGGCATGTCGCCAACACTTCAGTTGGTTCAGATCATCCTCCAGGCGCTCACGTCATTTGCGATCGCTGGCGGACTGATTTTTACTGCAATACAGTTCAGGAACGCGCGAGATGCTCAGCGGGTCGCGAACTTTTCGAAGCTCGTGGAGCTTCAGTCACAACTGCGGTACCTGCGCGTCGAGAACCCGTCACTCGCATCGGTGAGTCCGCGCGATGTCGAACATCTGAAATCTGACCGTGAGATTCAGGAATACTTTCTCCACCTGATCCAGCTGTCATTATTCGAGATAGCCTGGTACGCGCACGAGCAGGGCCAGCTTCCTGACGACTACTTTCACTCGTGGACCAGCCGTATGTGGCAGGTCTCTCAGGAACCGGGATTTCGCAAAATGATCAACAATCCGGCGATGAAGATCCTGCACGACGATTTCGAAATCTACGTCCGGCGGTTGACCGAGTTGACCGCGCCACCGAGTCCCCCGCGCAGGAAGCGGCGCAGTTAGAGTGTTGGATCATGGCTGTGATGAACCCAGCATTGGCCACGGGTTTATTGCACCCCGCTCAGACTCATATATGCCGTAGTGAAGATGCGGAGGAGTTCCGCGAGCATTGCCTGTGTTCCCGACGTAGCCGATGGTGTCACCGGCAAACACGACATCACCAGCCTCGAACTCGCCGTAGTTGTCGAGATGCGCATAGTAGTGCACCTGCCTCCCGGGCCCGAGGACATTTATCACCTGCCCTCCAAGCGCGTTGGTGCCGAGGCGGATGACGATTCCCTCGGTTGCACTGATCACGGGTGTGCCGCGTTTTGCGAAAATGTCCACGCCCTTGTGCGCCCGCCCGCCGCTGCGCGCCGCACCCCATGTATCCGGTATCTGACGCTTGCGCACTCCTGCCACCGGGATCGTCACTTCCGATGGGGCACTGGATGTAACGAGACGGGCGAGGAATACCGGGTGGCGCAGTGCTGGAAATACCGTGATGGAAATCAGGTAGACCAACGCGACGAGTGCGAGCGATACGAGGCAGCCACCTAAACGCCCCGATCGAGTGCGTCGCCTCAAGAAGGACTGATGATCGAACGGTGCATGCGCACGCACGGAAGTGACAGATCATCAGGTAGCGAAATGGAGACAGGCTCTATGGGACGAAAGCCAAGTGAACGATAGAGCGGCTCGCCTGGAAGGGTCGCGACAAGTTCGAAAGCGTTGAATCCACGGGCTTTCGCTGCGGACTCGCACTCAGCAAAAATGCGCCTGGCAAATCCGCGCCTCGTCCAATCGGGATGCACGAAGAATGCGCGTATTCGCGCGGTCATGCCGACCGGGTTCAAGAGTGCGTCGGGTTCGCGGAGAACCTGGTCTCCTCCGTAAAGCGTTCGGCGAGCACTCCACCCACCTGCAGCCAAAAGTCCGGCACCCTCGTCGATGACGTAGTACGTCTGATCAGCAATCAGTTGCGAATCGACACCGAACACGTGGACGAGTGCAGCCTCTGCCTGCGCCGGAGTATAAAGGCCTCGGCTCAAGCTCCTTACCGATACTGCAATGAGGTCCTGAATCTCGGGGATGTCCCCCCGCGTTGCCAGGCGAAGACGGGTCATCGACGCCGATCCTCCTCAGTTTCGGCCGCTTCGCTGGTTACGAACCTCGACGCCCTGACTTGGAGGAGGTTGACTGAGGCTTGGCCTTTGGTGCTGGAGGCGGTGCAGCCTTGGCACCTTTCGGCCCGACAGGACCCGGCACCTTGGACTGTTGCTTGTGACTCGAGAAGTCAGGAACTGCGGTACGATGCTTTTTTGACATGTATCCTCCGTGATGATCAACGACGTTTGCCGCCTCTACACCATCGCAAATGCTCGGACAGGAAACGTCCCGAAACCCTTCACCTTGACTGGCACTGCGAAGAAACGACTGCCAGTTGCAGGAAGCGCATTCAGCCCCCGCATGTGTTCAACGATCGGTATCTCGCTTCCCAATAGTACCGTGTGCACCGGACGCGCGCCGGTCGCCACGCTGTCGATGTTGAAGGAATCGATTCCCACCAGGGCCGCACCGGCTTTCGCCAGCCACTCGGCAGCTCGCTCGGTCAGGTGCGGATGCCCTTCGTGATAAGTATCGGTGCGCCAATGGCGATCCCAGCCAGTACAGATCAAGACAGCGCGTCCGCGGACGTGGCTGGCGTCGAGTGAAACTTCATCGATCGCAGGGCCAGACGACGCATCGATGCGCACTACCAGACACTCCAGGTCGGCAAGTGACTCCAGTGGCAGCTCGGACAGGTCCTTTCCGTTCTCGTAGCGATGAAACGGGCTGTCGACGTACGTCCCGGTATTTGCGACCATCTCGATCTTGCCGATATGGAACTCGGTGCCGGGCGCATACTTTTCACGCGACGCGTCACGGCTCAGCCAATCACAGATGATCGGTGCAGGAAGACCCTTGTACGTGACCATCCCGCTCTCGACTGTATGACTGACATCAATCAGTCTTTTCGCTGACATCCCTTCAGGTTTTTGGCTTGTACAATCGATCCCCTTGGCTGTTTCCATTCTAACGCCAGAGTGCGAGGGGCAACATGCCCCACGATGCCAGCACCACGCACCATTGAAGCGCGCCCGCAATTGCCAGCATGTCGGTTCGCGCTCCGCGTGACCCAAGCCCGGTTGTAATGCGATGCACTCCCGCGATGATCAGCGTCAATGGAAGTGCTCCCGTTAACAATGCGATCGTCACATTCGCAGGTGTTGGATCGCCAATGGCGAGAAACGACTGCGTGAAGTACAGAGCAGGCGCAACAATCAGGAGCGCCAGACACAATGTTGGCCACTTGAGATGTTCAGACCGCCATTGCCTCCTCTGCAGTCCCCGGATACTTCGAACTCCGCCGACGAGAAGCACGTAGAGCAGCGCGAGTATTCCAACCGCCGCGCTTGTCCAGTGGGCATAGATGTGAAGAGGATCGACGCGTTCGAGTGTGCGCAGACCATCTGCGATTATCCGTCGATTGTCGGTAGAGCGCGCAAGAACGTGAGTGGCCTGAACACGATCTTCGGCGCGAAAGAATGCTCCACCAACGGGAGTCAGGGCGCGCCCGTTACCCTGCACCGGGAGCAACTTGAGCGTAGCGCCATCCCAGCGAACACTTGTCACGCCGCCGAGCTCGTCGAGATATGCGAACTGAGCAAATCGGCTTGGGCGCACGAGATACATACCTTCCCAGTCTCGCGGATCAACCGCAGGCGGTTGGGTCTGCTGCACCAGAGGGTAGGAAAGTCCCAGCGCCTTCACCAGCATCCCGTCGAGTCTGTCGAAATTGGCATTCTCGGGATCGACGTTGTGAGCGATGAAGAATGCCCTTTCCTCCTCCGGATAAAGACAAATCGCTGCTCGGAACGTTCCGACGTTGCCGAGGTGACATAGCCCGATCACTCCGTGCCGGTCGCGGCGAAGCAGTCCTGATCCGTATCCTCCAGCGAGACCAGCCCGCGCGGATTCGGTAGCAACAGGCTTCCCCATTCCTCGAAGCAGCGCACTGTCGACGAGCACCTGTCCCTCGATTTGCCCACTGCTCATCAGGAATCGCGCGAGTCGCGCCATGTCTCCAGCAGTCGTTGTGAACTGGCTCGCGGGACGGACATTGGTTGGCACCGATGCACTCGTCGTCTTCTGATCGAAATGCCCCATTGCAAGGCTGGTGTCGCCGTGTTCGCCGGTTTGTGTTACGAACTTGAACGTGCTTCGCGTCATCCCCAGAGGTGAGAGTAACTCCCGGTCGAGCCAGGTTTCATACCGCTCCCGAGTCACGGCTTCGATGAGCATCCCGAGCATGAGGAAGCTCGTATTCGAGTACGAGAAGCGATCGCCTGGACGATGTCGTATTCTCACCGAACCTCCCGAGCGAAGGAGACCATCGCGAAGCGGCGTATCCGGGTGTGCGTCGAGGCTGAACACCTGCCACATTCGGGCGTCATCCAATCCACCGGTGTGGTCGAGCAGGTGACGCACCAGCAACGGTGACGTCGAGTCCCACGGATTCTCAAATGGAATGTCAGTGAGATATCTCGTCACTGGGGCATCGAGCGCGATGCGGCCCCGCGTCACGAGCTGCAGTATTCCGGTAGCGATGAGTGTTTTCGCGATGGAGCCAACCTGCACGCGATCACCAGGGGACATCGGGGCATTGCGCGATACGTCCTTGATCCCGCTGGCTCCGAGTAGGACGCTGTCTCGATACACAAGGGCCCACGTCGCTCCCACGAGCTTCTCCTGAGCCAGCGCCTGGGTCATGGCTGCTGAAAGCGGGTCAGCTGTCTGGGCTACAACTCTGGTCGTCGAAAATGCTGGCCACAAGGCAAAGACGGCGAAAAGTATACGAATCATGTCTCAACCTACGTACGGGCGCCAAACGTAAGTCGATGTCCGTCGGGCGTGTGAACGCCGAACTCCCGCATGCCCCACGGCTTGCTCTGCGGTTTCGAAGATATGATTGCGCCGCGTTCCTCGAGATCCGCGTGCAACTCATCGACATCTTCCACGGTTACGTAAGCAACCCATGAGTGGTTGCCGATCTCCGAAGCGGGGCGTTCGTCGGCACATTCTCCCAGCATGACACTGAACTCGTCCCGCGCCAGGAAGCTCCATCCGTCAGAGCCGTCCCCGAAGTCGCGGCTGCATCCGAGCATGTTCATCCAATAGTCCGTCGACACTTTGAGATCGCGGACGGCAAGGACGAGTCTGGTACGAACCAAGCGTGACATAGAGGCCTACCTCAACAGGAAAGCTGTGGCTAAAGACCCGATCACTGCGCCCGCCGCAACTCCGACACCGACCAGCGTGGCATAAACGCGAGCCCGCGCTCGCGACGCAGCGGTCTTTTGAGGAGCCTGCCATATCTCGGCAATCGGGAAAACCTTTGTAGATCCCGACCCATCATTGACCTTCACCGTCTGCTGGGCTTTGTCGTACGACATGACCGTACACGTCCACGGGCCCCACCACGGCCAGTCGCAGACAACGCGCTCACCCGGGATGAGCAGACACGGTCTCACCGCGTCGAGATCCGTACGATGCTCGCTGCCGTGAAGAAATCTGACATGCGCACCACTCTCCGACGCCTGTATCACCTCGGCCACGTACGACTTGCCATCTGTCGATCGAACCCAGGCGAGGCTACCTGCAACTGGAGGTGTGAGGGGAAGAAGGTGAGGTCGTTCCGCGAGCGCACGTTCCACAGCGCTGCGCGAGAGGCCGGCCTCCTCTGCAGCCCCGAGTACCGCAGCGACCTCGTGGCTCCACTCTTTGCCGGAGCGAGAGGTCTGCTCGATTTCGGCCGCACGTGCGAGCACATCGCGCAGCTCTTCGTCGGTAAGGCGCATACCGAAGTCTATGGCCTAGTTACGCCGCAGGCGAATCTCAGCGTCGAAGCAGTGCCTGGCCACGAATATCCTCCGGCTTCTTGAGTCCCTTCAGCTCGAGTATGGTCGGCATTATGTCGAAGTACGTGACGTCGAGCGCCCGCGGTTGCGGCACGATGTCAGGACCTGTCGCCACAAATATTCCCGGTGATGCATGCCATCCCTTGAACGGAACACCATCCTCGCGAGCGGCCTGCCCGTGATCCGAAACCACAATCACGTTCGGGGACTCTGAAAAACTCGCGATCATCTTCCCAATACCCTTGTCCACGAATTCCATGTACCGATCTATCACAGGCCCAAGCGTCACCACATCCTCCTTTGCGGGCTTGTTCTCGAACTGCTCCGGAAAACGATACGGCCAGAATATGTGCTCGATCGTATCAAGCCCCCCGATGTGAACGAATAGAACTTCTATCGACGGTTCAACTTCCATCAACCGCAACGCGGCGGTCGTTGTTGCGTCATCGAACCGAAACGCCCCGCGCAGCGCACGAACAGGATTGATCTTTGCGTCCTTTGGCTTTGGCCAGGTCCGGTCGGGAAGAATTCTCGTCAGCTCAGTGGAATCCCATTTCCATCCCGATAAGAACGGCGCGAGGAGCTCGTCGAGTCTCGAAACCGGATCTACCATCTCGCGGACGTCAGGCGCACGTACGCCGAGCTGCCGCCACATGTCAGACATCGCGAAATTCGATATGACGAACGCGGCCTGCCCCGCAGCCGGATGCGTGAAGTTGAAGCGTATGACGGCTGTCCTGATTCCCGAATGGCTCAGGAGTTCCCATATCGGTGGCTTCCTGAGCGATTCACGCCCGGGGACTTCGGCCCGGATCATGTTCGCCGATGCAAGCCGGTATTCGATTGCGGTGATGGGAAGGTGCCACGACTCGAGATCCATCGGCGACTGGATTGCGGGAAATCCGGGTATCCTCAGGTGCACATCGCTCGAGACACCAACATCGCCCCTGTCATGTCCTGTGACGATTGCTGCCCAGGCCGCGATGGACCAGTGGGGCGGCCACGGCGCTTCGACATCGCCGTGTACGCCGCGACGGATCAGGGAATCGAGAGTCGGAAGCCGTCCTTGCTTAACGAGAGGAGAGATTACGTTCCACGTTCCGCCGTCGATCCCAATCACGAGAAGTTTTCGTTTCTCCCTCGGGTTTTCAGCAACCCGCTGAAGCGCATATGCCTTTGCAGCCTGTGAACGAGGCGGAGGAAACCGGAGGAACAGCATAACCGTGGCTGCGAGTATGACACCACCGGCTAACAGAGCCGTTACTCGTTCCCTGGCTCCTTCGGCGCGGTGCGAAGTCAGTCGTACATACAATAGACTGAGGAGTGCCGCGGCAGAGGTGGCAGCAATCGCCAGGATGGCGGTGCGCTGATACCAACCTGCACCACCAGTCGTGCGGAATTCCCAGAAATAGATAGTCGCGCCAAACGCGAGATATCCGGCAGGAAGCATTACGGCGGTAGCGATCGACGACGGCGGCATGAACTTGCTCCAGGCCGCGGGGCCGAGCCGTCGCATGATCCACTGAAGAACGAAGAGCCATGCCGCGATACCGCTGCCAAGCAGCGCAAAGATTATTGCGAGGACCACGATCATCGTCGCCGCTTCGGCCCGCGTTCCAGCCATGTTGTGACTGCTGATTATTCCGGGCGCCAGAAAAACGAGGCCCCACACCAGGCCCCACATCGTTCCGAATGCTACTGTTGGCGCCGGCTTCCACGGGATCGTCACCCAGTGAATTCAGGAAGAATCATCAGCCGAAGATACTCCACCGGGCTGTTCAGGTTTGTCGTCGTGCGAGGGAATTGTCGACGTGGAGATCTTGCTCTGTTGCCGATGGCGCCTCGAACGCATCACTCGCAAATCGTGCCCGCGAGTGATGCCATTCGATGGAGTGGTTTGCCTCGCTCTAGCCGGCGAAGCAATAGGCGCAGCCGAGCTCCTGGGCTCTTGCGACGCCGAGCACGCCCGAAGGCAGAACCTTTACACCCGGCAGAAGTCCGGCGACCCATTCCTGCTTCACCGCTGCTGGATCCAGGTTCATCTGCTTTGCGGCTCCGCTGCTGTAAACCGTCAACGCAACGTCGCACGCACCAACGAGTACGCCCGAGCCGATGAGCTCGGAGATACCGAGACCCGGTATCGGGAGTCCCGTGATTTTCGCGTAAGGATTTCTCTTTGCCGGAGCATCGCCGTCCTTGACGCTGAACATCTCCCCGATCGGGTACTTGGCCCACACCGAATCGCCCATCGCGAGCGCAAGGCCGCCGTGGCGCAGAATGACTACCGCGGTGGCCTCTCCCGGATAACTGGCCGCCATCGTGTTCAGATACACCCGCGGCCAGATAGCGGTCATGCCGCTGTTCGGTTCCGGGGCGTCGAAGACCATCTTGTGCTTGCCCTTGATCTTTCCGAACCAGGCGTCGAGCTCGCGATCAGCCGACGGGTCCGCTATGGTGTCCGCAGCGAGCGCCGAAGGCAGCGCGGTTCCCAAGCCTGCCGCAGCGATACCTGCTGCGATGCGTCCGAGAAAACCTCGGCGCGGGGTCGAGGATGTGATCAAATCTGACATCGTCAGACCTCCCAGCCATTTGGCCGTGAATTGTGAATATCTGTAAAGTATGGCGTCAGGGGAGGGTATTGTCACCCCGATTTGGCGGATGCGAGGATGCTGCAGCAGGTCACCGCTCCTTCCGCCTTCTGCAGCTCGGTGGTTTCGACCGTGCGAACTGCGACACCCGCAGTTTCCAGGCGTCGCTGAGTTTCATCGAAGCCTGCTGCGTAGAGGATGCTTTCCCCGATCAGCACCGCGTTCGCACCAAATGGCTCGCGAGGGTGAACCTCGATGATCTCCAGCCCTTCGAACGATCCGACATCCACCCAGCCGGGATTCAGGAGAACCATCTTTTCGCCCACACGTGTGACAGCGCTCTTGAGGTGAAGGCAGCCGGAGATGCTGACCGAGCGGACAGTGTATCCGAGCGTGGCCGTGAGACGCGCAAGTTGTCGAACGCCCTCTTCGTTAGTCCGCGTCGAGTCACCGACGTAGATGGTATGCCCGATGACGAGCACGTCCCCACCGTCGACAGTTCCGGGAGACTCGATGAAAGCGAGCGACCGATAGGCACCCAATGCCTCGGCAACTGATATCACCTCGGGGCGGCGCGATGCGGCGCCCGGTCGGGTCATGATCGCGAGCTCCGGCAGAACGATGGCTGTGTCTTCAACGAATACCGAATCAGGAAGATCAGGCAGCGGTGGAAGTCGATGAAGTGTGCACCCGAGCGCGACAAGTGCCTCCTCGTATCTACCGTGCTGCTCGATAGCCGCCGAAAGGTCGATCGGCTCTCGCTCGAGGTGCGTGAGCTCGCAGTTGACTATGGCTGGCGATACTTCGCGTGTCAGGGCGATATCGATCAATCGTTCTGCCTCGGGCTTGAAGTTTTCTCCTGATTGATTCATGCTCGTCGAATGGTGAGATCGCTTGTCGGATATTAGTCATCTGATCCTCGCCCTGCCGATGGAATCGCAGGGGCTCTTTGAGGCCGCCAACATTCCCGTGTCTTACTGCGGCATCGGGAAAGTCAACGCAGCCTCGAAAGCTGCTGAGCTGATTCACAAACACGGCGCGACATTCATCCTCAATCTTGGTACCGCAGGCAGTGATCGGTTCCCGACTCATACTCTCGTGGAATGCTCGGCAGTCGTCCAGAGAGATATGGATATCACACCGCTGGGATTCCCACTCGGCGAAACACCGATGGATCCGATCAGCGGGAGAATTGATCTCGAAGAACTATTTCCGGATCTGCCGAAAGGCGTTTGCGGCACCGGTGATGTCTTCGAGACAGGTACCCCGAAAGTTCCGTGCGACCTCGTCGACATGGAAGCTTACGCTATCGCAAAAGTCTGCAAACAGAATGGAGTCGGCTTTTCAGCCGTGAAGTACATCACTGACGGCAGCGATCATAACGCCCACAACGACTGGCAGGATAATCTGGTTCACGGCGCGAAGGCCCTGCTCGACGTGTATGCTCGCCTCCAGCCACGAGTCACACGCGAGTGAGTCCGCGTATCGCCTGGGGCCCTCGTGGTGTCAGAACTGTTTGCTTTTCGCTATCGCCATACGACTAGCTCAGTAACATCGGATTCAGCTGCCACACCGCGTAATTCAGTGCAGAGGCAAAGCTGACCCACATGAGGTAGGGGACGAGCAACGCACCCGCCAGCGGCCTGATACGCCAGAATGCGATCACGGTTGCCACGATCAACACCAATAACAACAGGATATCAGCGAAGGCCAGACCGCCGCGCTGCCAGCCGAAGAACAACCAGCTCCATAACGCATTGAGGGCGAGTTGCACGACGAACAAAGTGAGCGCTGACTTGGCGGCTCCAATACCGTCGACGCGCCAGACCAGCCACGCAGCGATGCCCATCAGTGCATAGAGAACCGACCAGACTGGCCCGAATAGCGAAGGTGGCGGTGCCCAGTCCGGACGAACCAGCTCTGTATAGAACGGACCGGCCTGGACCGATGCCGCGCCGCCAATCGCCGCAGCGATGAAGCAGACGATGAGCCAGCCGGCAAGTCCCACCAACTGTTTCTGCTTCGTGATAGGCGTTACCTGGGAATCCGCGCGTGAGCAATAGTATCATACTGATACTTATTGTTCAGCGGCTCGATGTCAGCGCACACTGAAGCTCCGTGTCGCCGCGTCATCCCCCGAAACCGTTGCGCCACCCTTATCGCGCAGTCCTGTAAACACCACGCGATAGGTGCCTGCAGGCACCCCGGTCGGGATGTCGAAAAACGTATTCACCTCATCTCCACGCCTGAGAGTCCGCACTTCGGTCGTACATGCACTGCCAGCCGTTGGCCACTCGAACGCCGTGATCCAGTCCCTGTCGACCTGCCTCTCGAGCCTGCGCTGGCAGAGATTGTACTGGAGTGATTCGTCGGATGCATTTCTTATCGTTGCTTCGCCGACGTTCCCACGGTTATAGGCATCTCTGTTCGTGGCAATGTCATAAGCACGAGATGACCCGCCGCCGCCGAGTGATATCGCGCCGCATCCGGTAAGCGTGGTGACCGCGATCACCGACACTGCGGTGATTGCAATTCGCAGGGCTGGTCGCATTGTTTTCTCCATTGAGTTTGTTGGCACCGTCCAGGGGTCGGTCCGTCAGCAGCCTGCGCTCGCCCCGCGTAACAGGACACGCACGTTGTAGGCCCGCCATCAGAGATCCGCATGCTCTCATGCAGTACGCCAGCGGCGGTGGCGGCATCGCGGGCAGGCGGTTGATGAGCCCGATCACCACTGTAATGGGGCCGAACAGCGTATGATCGTTGGACTCCGGAATGTGTCCGTCGCTGAACCACACTGAGCGCCAATGGACATTATTACGTACCCCGAGGCTTGCGGCAAGGCCCCGGTGCGAGTTCAAACTTCGCGTTCATTTCCCGAGGAGTTGTGATGACGGAACACGCGGTGGTGATAGCCGGAGGCGGTCCGACAGGATTGATGCTTGGTGGCGAGCTCGCATTGGCGGGAGTCGACGTCGCCATCATTGAGCGACGCACCGATCAGAAGCTCGCAGGGTCACGCGCAGGCGGGCTCCACTCACGCACAATCGAGGTGTTCGATCAACGAGGGATTGCCGAGCGCTTTCTGGGGGAAGGACAGAAGGCTCAGGTCGGCGGGTTCTCGTTCATCCCTCTGGACATCAGTGACTTCCCCACTCGACACAACTACGGACTTGGGCTCTGGCAGAATCACATCGAGCGCCTGCTCGCAGAATGGGTTCTCGAGCTTGGCGTGCCAATCAACTACGGCAACGAAGTAGCCGGCTTTGCGCAGGATGACTCCGGCGTTGACGTAGGGTTGTCGGATGGCCGGTCCATGCGAACGCAGTATCTCGTCGGGTGCGACGGCGGACGCAGCGTGATCCGCAAAACTGCGGGAATCGAATTTCCTGGCTGGGATGCGACCACGAGCCACCTGGTCGCTGAAGTCGAAATGACCGGCACTCCGGAATCGGGTATGCGTCGCGACGCTGTCGGCACCCATGGGATCAGTCGCGTCGCTTACGAGATCGTCGACGGCAGGATCATGTACAAGGATGAAGGGCCGTTTCGCGTGATGATTACGGAAGCGCGTGTCGGACAAACGACAGAACCAACGCTGAGTGATCTCAGCGATGCGATGACCGCTGTCTACGGAACCGATTACGGAATCAATAATCCGATATGGATTTCCCGGTTCACGGACACGAGCCGGCAGGCGGCTTCTTATCGCAATGGCCGCGTGCTGCTCGCCGGCGACGCTGCTCACGTGTTTTATCCCGCGGGCGGACAGGGCCTCAACACCGGTGTTCAGGACGCGGTGAATCTCGGATGGAAACTGGCGCAGGTGATCAAAGGAGTTTCGCCAGACAGCCTCCTCGACACGTATAACGCCGAACGTCATCCGGTCGCCGCTCGCGTGCTGCGAAACACTATGGCGCAAGTCGCTCTAGGCCGCACTGATGAGCGCACGAACGCGTTGCGTGAAACAATGACGACTCTACTGGGGATGGATGAGCCGCGAAAACTGGTCGCGGGCGAGCTGTCTGGACTTGGTATTCGCTACGACTTCGGCGAAGGACATCCGCTGCTTGGTCGCCGGATGCCCGACCTGGATCTTGTCACTCCTGACGGTCAGGTCCGAGTTGTCGAACTGCTGCATGACGCGCGGGCGGTGCTACTCAACTTCGGTGATCCCGGCGGTGCCGACCTGAGTGCATGGGCTGATCGCGTGCGGATGATCGATGCGAAGTACGACGGAATGTGGGACATTCCGGTAGTCGGAACCGTTGACGCTCCTGCTGCTGTGTTGATTCGACCTGATGGCTACGTGGCGTGGGCCGGGGACCTGACCCAGCCGACGCTCATTCACGCACTATCCACCTGGTTCTGATCGATGGATGATCGGGACACGTCCAGCTACGGAGTCGGCGGCCCCGATTGCGCCTCCGGTTCAGACCTGGGCCGGAGCTTGAGCGCCTTGCCGAAGTTACGTGACACCGTGACGAAGATTGCACGCGAACCGTTGTAGCGTTTGCCGTACTCCACCACCGTTCCACTCGTCGTTCTATAACCCCATCGCTGAAGCTTGAACGGATCGGCGAATCGCAGCGAGATGTTTCCCTGATCTCCCCAGATCTTGTAGCGCATCGAGCCGGCGATATTCCCGCTTGCAAGCTGCGACCCGCCCTCGGTTTTGAAACCTGCGCGATAATTGGCGAACGCCTGCACATCGAACAGATTCGAGAACTTCCACGTGCCATTCACCCGGCTCGACCAGATGATATCCTGCGCCGACGGATTTCCCGCGAGGTTTGATGCATCGCTCTTGTACCGGGAGGCACTGCCGCCACCGTATAACTGAAGCGGACCACGCCGGTAGTTGATGTTCACGTCGGCCCCTGCGGTCATCGTGTTGGCGACGTTGGCAAAGGTCCGCACAAGCGTGCCAGTCGAATCGATAAATTGAATGTCCCGAACTGCATGATCAGTCAGTCGCAGATACGGGCTGAGCTGAACCGAGCCCCACTTGCGTCCCTCCTGCAACGAAAAGTCGAACGAATTGGTGTATTCAGCACCCAGATCCGGATTTCCGCGCCACAGATTCCGACTGTCCTCCCTCCGCTCGATCGGACTCAGCTGCCATGGACCCGGGCGACTGACACGGCGCGAGTAGCTCAGCTTGGCCTGCCGCACATCGCTGAAGTTGTAGGACAGGATTGCACTTGGGTATTTGCTCCAGTACTCCTTCTCGAAGCTCCGTGAAATAGTTGGGAGCGAGAAATGCGAGTTGGCATTCTCCAGCCGCATCCCGGTCTGAAGCTGAACTTTTGAAATCCGGCGTGAATAGAGCGCATACGCCCCGACAATGTTCTCGCGATAATCGAAACCGCTCGCCCGATCGAGATTATCCTCGAACTCACCGGTTGTCGTATTCAGGAATGACGCGGACAGGTCGTTCTCGGTTCGGCGCCAGATTCCCTTGAATCCGGTTTCGAGCTTCGATCCCACGCCAAGTGGATGAGAATAATCAACCTTCATGTTCAGGTATGGATACCGTCCTTCCGTCCTGTCTTTTTCTGTAAGAATGGATGGCGGTGTCGATTCATCCGCCTTGATGAGCTCGCCGGAGCGGTCGTTCTCACCGGAGTTGGAGTTGCCGCCATAGTCGGCCTCGACGGTCAACTGAGGAGTATTGGGTTTTCCCTGACGGCGAAACGCCAGATTATAGCTCCGGGACAAATACTCGAACTCATTTTCGCTGAACTGATTGAATACACCGGTTACAGCGCGCGCTACGTCCATGTTCGTGAAGTACGACGCGTTGCTGCTGGCAAAATTGCCGGTGAAGAAATACGAATCGAATGTGAGTGCGTCTCTTTCATTCATCCGATATTCAGTTCTCAGAGTCATCCCGCCACTCAGCGGATGCTGGCGGCCAGCCTGGCTGGTTTCGACGAACATGGGAATCGGAACAGCGAGATTCGTTCGCGAGATCGTGCCCGACGTCTGCCGGTTATCGCGATACATATTGGCGGAAATGAAGCCGGTAAACTTTCCCTGCTGCTTGCCGACGTTGCCTGACAGACTGACCTGGCCGGTGGATGCAGTTCCGGCATTTACACCGCCACTCAAGCCGAGCTCGACTTCCTGTTGAAGGATGATGTTGAGGATCCCTGCGGTTCCCTCTGGATCATCCTTCGCAGACGGATTCGTTGCTACCTCTACAGTCTTCACCATCGACGCTGGAAGCTGAGCCAGGAATATTCCGAGCTGCTCGCCCTTGAGCGGAGTTGAACGTCCGTTGATCTGGACGACGACGTTGCTGTTGCTTCGAAGGGTCACCTTGTTGGAAGCATCAACTTCCACGAGCGGGATGTTGCGAAGCACGTCGATCGCCGTTCCGCCCGATGCAGTGGTCATATTCTTCACGTTGTACGAATTACGATCCGGCGAAAGCTCCTGCTCATCACGCTCCGCAGTTACCTGTTGGTCAGCAAGAGTAGTTGCGACAACCTTGAGCTTCAGCGTTCCGACGTTCAGGACAGGCTTCTCGGCGGAGACTACTAGTCCATCCACGGTGAGCGGTGCATAGCCGATTGCGCGGAACCGCAACGTGTACTGACCGGGAGTCAGTCCGTCGACGCGAAACGTCCCATCGGTCCTTGGTAACGCACCGCCAACGAAGCTCGTATCGCGCTGTCGGCGGATTGTGATGGATCCAGTCGCTACCGCAGCACCAGTCGTCGAATCCGCAAGGCGCCCCTCGATTTGACCCGGCGCGGTTGCCGGCGGGACTCCTTGAGTTGCCTGAGCATGTACAGCTGCTGCCAACAGGAAGACGAGCGAAGACGCTGCGAAGGTGGCGGGACGCATTCTTATAGTATGGTGACGATTGAGAGCCAGACGACCTGACTGGCCCGGGCGCCGGGTTATCCGGAAGCTCGTGGGTCAGCGGATATTAGACGGGGTCACGGCCGAAATGGATTGCAGGGGACGGATTGGCTTGATCGCACCCGGCCCCCGGCCCTGCCTTACACCTGGAGCTGGCCTCGGAATCCCCTGGCCGCGTAGTACGATTCCGCTCCATTGTGATAGAGGAAAACTTTCCCAAATCGGCGGTCGCAGAACAGCGCGCCGCCGAGTGTCCGCACCTCGGGCGGTGTATCGATCCAGCTTGACGTTTTGAGATCAAACTCGCCAAGCTCCTGCAGCTCTCGATACTGCTGCTCGTTCAACAGATCGACGCCCATTTTGTCGGCCATCTCTACGGCGCTTCCCCTCGGTTTGTTCGCTTTTCGGGAGTCGAGCGCTTTTTTGTCGAAGCAGAGGCTTCTGCGTCCGGCGGGGCTTTCTGGCGAACAATCGCAGAACGTGATGCGTCCCGATTTGTCGCTGCCAATCACGTCAGGCTCACCGCCACTCTTCTCCATGGCACCAAGTGTCTTCAGGGCATTGGCGTTGCGTTCGAGTCTTGTTTGAACTGCAGCCCATGCGATCCCCTTATGCCGATGCATGTTCTTCTCGAAGCGAGCCTTCAGGGTTTCCATCAAGTCATCGGCACGAGCTTTCATCATTTCTCCTCAGATCAATACCCTGCCGCCATCCCATCTTTTCGCGGATCACTGCCCGCGGCATAACCCCTCGGCAGACGCACGATCGCCTGTGCTCCGCCAAAGGCGATCGTCGGCTGCTCGATGAGCACATGTCCCATCGCCGAGAGCTGAGCGCGGACAGCATCACCGATTGGCGCCTCGAACGCTACACGCTGCCCATCGTAATGTCTGAATCGCGGAGCATCGATGGCTGCCTGCAGATCCATTCCGAACACGAAGTAGTTCATCAGGAGCTGCACGTGCCCCTGGGCCTGTACCCCGCCGCCCATCAAGCCGAAGCTCATGTACGGTTGCTCACGCCCGCCGAGTGTGCGGGTTACGAAGCCAGGGATCAACGTATGGAATGGCCGCTTGCCGGGTGCGACCGTATTCGGCAGGTCAGGGACAAGTGTGAATCCCGCGCCGCGGTTGTGCAACGCGAAGCCGGTACCCGGCACAACAATGCCTGACCCGAAGTAGTCGTATATAGAGTTGATGAATGACACCATGTTGCCTTCGGCATCCGCAACCGACAGGTAAACCGTCTCGCTCTTCGTTCTCGCGGGACCGGGATCGACGCGTTCGGTCGCGCGTGCCGGATCGAGATGGCGTCTGCGTTCCGCGATAAACTCATCGGTCAGCATCTCTTCGGCATTCAGATCGAGATGATCAGCGTCGCCGACGAACCTCTCGAGATCTGCATATGCGAGCTTCTTCGCCTCGATGAGATGATGCAGGTACGCAGGCGAATTGTGTCCCATCGCCTTGAGGTCGAATGGCTCGAGAATCCGCAGCATCTCGAGTGCTGCGATTCCCTGGTTGCTCGGCGGCATCTCCCACACGCGATGACCCTGGAAGGGGACCGAGATGGGGGTGACCCAGTCGGGCGCATTCTTCCGGAGATCGTCCAGCGTGATGAAACCGTTCAGTGCGGTGAGACGATTGACGATGCTCTGGCCGATCGACCCACCGTAGAAGGTCGCGATGCCGCTGTCAGCAATAGTTCTGAGCGTTCGTGCATAGTCGGCGTTGTGAAACCATTCGCCTGCCTTCGGAGCGTTTCCACCAGGAAGAAAAGTCGCCGTCGCGCCTGCGTCATTTTTAAGGAAAGCAGTCTGCTCGCCCCACTGGGCGGCAATTATCGGTGAGACCGGAAAGCCATCGCGCGCGTAGCCGATTGCCGGCTCGAGAACCTGCGCGAGCGTGCGGGTTCCGTGTGTGCGCATGAGGATGTCCCAGCCTGCAAGTGCACCGGGGACTGTCACCGACATCGCGCCCTGCTGTGAACCGGACTGGAAGCCGCGGGCCTCGAGGGTCTTTCGCGTCATGAGCGACCCCGCACGGCCGCCGGCATTCAGCGCGACGAGCTTCTGCTCCTTCGCGAGCCAGACGATCGCGAACATGTCGCCTCCGATGCCGGTCATGTGCGGCTCGGTGACCGTCAATACAGCAGCGGCGGCGACGGCGGCGTCGATTGCGTTGCCGCCGTCCTGGAGAACCGCCAGTCCTGCCGCCGTAGCGAGTGGCTGACTCGTCGCGACCATCCCAGTGGGAGCATACACGGTCGAGCGTCCGGCCATCGACGTCGGTCGCTGGGCCATCATGATTTCAGGAGAGGTGGTGACAATGGTGGCCGCAATGACGATGGCACCCAAGGTGATTCGAGACATTTTACTCCGGCACGGGAAGCGAGCAGAAGCTGCAGGGGAACAACGAAAAATGCGAATACCGGCGCACCGGACGCGGACAGCAATCTTAGGCTTTTCGCACGCAATAGCGCAGGCTTCCACCGCGGCCATGGCTCAGATCAAAGACATCCACCAACTGTGCCCCCGCAATTGCGACTGTTTCCTCGACCCACGCTCTGGCGATGAAATGCATCTCGTATGGTGGTTGACCCTTGAGACGCTGGAGCCCCCGACGGATGTATCTCCTGTTGGCCGTGTAGAGCCACGCCCTCACGGTACCGGGTTTTATCAGCGGCCCGTTACGTGTCTGAAAAACCGCGAGTCCCCCGGGTCGCAGCACGCGTACGAACTCTCTGATGTATCCTGCCTGATACTCTGGCGGTATGTGCTGAAGGACCTTGTTGCTGTAAACGAAATCGAACGATTGATCAGCGGCAAAATTCAGGGCAGGGCCGGTGTTCAGTACATATTCGACTCTGGATCCGTGCTGGTTGTACAAACGGGCCGCTTCCAACATGGAGGCCGATATGTCAACGCCGACGACGTGGTCGAATTTCCCGGCCAGCGCTTGCGTAAGGCGCCCGATTGCGCAGCCGAAGTCCAGGGCGTCGCCACGGGGTACGTCGAGGCGCATTGAAATCAGGTAATCAAGGACTTCGCCAACCTCCGTGCGGCCGCGTGCGAAGAATGCGTCGGGATCCCAGCGTCCCCCTTCGCACCCCTGCTTTGAAAGAGCAGCGTACATCGGGTCCGCTCGAGCGAACTCCTCGAAGGCATCCCTAATCGGAGCAAGCCCAGATTCGTCAGGCGGTCGCATTCCGGTCAGGGTTCACCGTGACGTGCGCAGCCTTTCATCAATGCTCTCCAGGCTCTTTCGATACTCCGCCAGATCCGGAGCGTTCTGCTTCTCTGCAAGTGCGACAGCGTTCGCATACGCAGCACGAGCTTCCTTCAACTTGCCAATACTAGCGAGTGCCTCGCCCAGACTATCGTGGGTGTTTGGTGATTCAGGATAAGCTTCTACGTTCAGCCGGAATATCTCCACGGCGCCAGCCAACTGCCGCTGCTGCCTCATCAACCAGTAGCCCACGCGATTCAGGTCATCTTCAGTGTATTGAAAGCTGTCCGGCGTGAGCCGGGCGGACCGATTGCGCTCGATGGCTGCTTCCAACCCGCCGGAACGATATGCGCCGGCAACCAGCGGCGCGAGTCGTGGCTGCGCCAGCGGAACCGTGCGATCGAGAAGGTTGAACGCGAGCGGCTGGATGCTTCGATGAGCGTCTTCGGTGTTCGTGAGCACGACGACCGCACGCTTCGCCGCCACGTCCAGAATGATTACAGAGCTGTAGCCACCGGTGCCGCCGTTGTGCCAGACGAGCCTGCGCGTTGCCGGGCTTGCGTTGATGATCCAGTTCAGACCCACGCTGTCCCTGCTGACAGCACCATTTTCGCCAGCGATGAATCGCCGTGCCGTCTGCGCATCGCGGAGTGAAGCAGTGAGGCCCGCACGTGGTGACGCACCGAAGGCATCGAGGTTTGCCGCTGCGAAGTTGAGCATGTCGTTTGCGGTCGAGCGTAGTGCGCCAGCGCCTGCAAGAGTCGGAATATCCCAGTTACTCGCCGTGTCGCCGAACATCTTGTGACCGCGCGCGAGGTCGTGCGCCATTTCCGGCGTGAGCGTTATCCCGCTACGCGTCATCCCGAGAGGTCGCAGTATCCGCTCCGCTACGAGGGCTTCGTAGGACTTCCCCGCCCGCAGCGATAGTGCATGACCGAGCAGACCTGTTCCGAAGTTTGAATAGTCGAACGCGGAACCGGGATCCCGGGACAATTGATAGCCGGACAGGAACTCATACACTTGGCCGACCGTGTAGTCTGCGTAAGGGTTCTCGGGATTCCCGGGTTGAAAATTCGACGGCATTGGCGGGAGTCCCGAGTGATGCGTCGAAAGGTCGAGGAGTGTTATCGGCTTTCCGTTGCGGTCCGGCACCTTTACGCCAGGCGGGAGCAGCCTGGCCAGCGGTTCTGTCAACTGAACTTCCCCGCGGCGCACCATATCAGCGAGGAGAATTCCTGTGATGGTCTTTGTTATCGAGCCAATCTCGAATACGCTTTCGCCATCGAGTGGGCGTGTTGAATTACCGGAGTTACCGTAGGCAACCACGCGCCGTGTTCCATCTGAGTCCAGAATTCCAACAACCACACCGGCGACCTGATGGTTCTTCACCATATCGCGAATTGTCGCCTGCACCAGAGTGTCATGTGGAAAGCCCGCCTGAGCGGAGGCCTGGCTTACAACCAACAGCGGCACGAAGGCAAGTAGTACGCGAGCAAAGTGAACCCACGCGCCGGAAATGTTCATCTTTCGATCCACTATCGTCATTTGTAATCCTCGCTGCGGAGACGGTTGCGAAACGCCCGGTGTCGCGGCCGGCTCAGCGGACGATGAAAAATGTCGTACTTCACGATGGCGGTTTCGGGAAACGACCGCTCGTCCACGGAACACCAGCCTGCTCGGCGCTCTGCTCGACTCCCTTTAGCTCGACATCGATTAGTTGTCTGACGTGCGCGAGAATCTCACCGAACCTCGACCTGACCAGATCGAGCTCTGCAACCTGCATCGGCGTCGGTCCCTCGAGCGTGCTGCTCCAGTTGCCGAGCGCGCCGCCGATGCGGTTGAGGAGCGATGGCGGCGTTGGCTCGTATCGGTTCGACATCGTCGGGTCTCCACCGAGCATCTCCTGCGCGTCCTTCAGTTTGTCAGTGAGAATTCGCACTCTGCTCTGAAGCGCGGCATCTGCCGTCGGGGTTTCGTCGACCGCGCGCTTGAACAATGTCATTCTGCCGAGTGCTTCCCTCACTACCTGATCGAGACCAAGCACTGCCCGCTGCAGTTCGGCATGACGTTGCTGATCTGCGAGCGTCGCCATCGTTCTCGAACCCGGTCCGTCGATGCCGACGACTTCAAAGCGCTGCGTTCCGCCGAGTTGCGTGAACGTCCCGTTCACACGGGTGGCAAAGCTCACCTGATATGTGCCGGGCACTACGTAAGGCGCGGCGGGCCTGTCACCGAAAGGCCAATCGGGATCGGGCTCGTACTGGGGCCCGGTGACAGGATTAGGCGGCTGAAGCTTGAGATCCCACGCGACGCGGTTGATCCCGGCCTTGGACGGTGCGGTAAATCGTCGAATGGGCTTGCCATTACCGTCGCTGATCGTGACGACGATCGCTGGCTCTTCCTCGCGATCTTCCACCTTGAGCGAGTCCCATGGCGGATAGAACACATCCGCGCCCTTCTTCACAAGATCCTTCTCGGCAGCCAGGCGCGCCTCGCGACGACTCCTGAGCCCGCTCTTCATATAGTATGTGAAGACTGCGCCATACGGAGGATTGTCAGCCATGTAGTATCCCGCGCCCTGAAACGCCGGGCCGATTGCGTCAGGCAGGCCAATTGGACTCGATGGTACGTAGAGGGGAGCAGGACGCGTCGGGAAAAGAACGAAATTGCTGGCTAGCGCTGCGTCTGTCATCGTGCGCAGCGAGGAATAGTCATCGAGGATGTAGAAACCCCGCCCGAACGTCCCGAGCACGAGATCGTTCTCGCGCTTCTGAATTGCAAGATCGCGCACCTGAATCGTCGGCAAGCCTCCGTTCAGACGCAGCCACTTGCGACCACCGTCGCGCGTCACGAACAATCCCCACTCAGTTCCTGCGAAAAGGAGATTCCGGTCGACGTGATCTTCCGCCAGCGAGTACACGCTTCCCGCGGGAAGATTGCCGGTGACGGAGGTCCAGCTTCGCCCCATATCAGTCGACTTCATCACATATGGCTTGAAGTCTCCGGCCTGATGGTTGTTGAACGCCGCGTAGACGACATTCACGTCGTGCTGTGACGGCAGAATCTTGAACACCGGCGCGGTATCGGGCACACCGGGCACACGGTCCACTGAACGCCACGTTGTCCCGGAATTCTCGCTGACGCTGATCTTGCCATCGTCTGTCCCCACGAACAGCACACCTTCCTTTAAAGGGGATTCGGCGATCGTGAGGGCGATACCAAATAGGGTCGTCGAAACATTCTTGCCCAGCGCGCTCAGGCCGATCACACGGTCCATCGAACGAAGCCGGTTGCGATCAATGAGCCGGGAGAGGTCAGGGCTGATCACTTTCCAAGAATCGCCTCGATCGTCCGACACGAACAGCCGGTTCGAGGCGAAGTAGAGCCGTTTGTTATTGAACGGGCTGATGAACAGTGGAGAGTCCCATCCCCACCGCGGACCCGGCGTGCCGGGTTCTTCGGTTGGCTGAATCCCCATTACATCGCCAGTCTTCAGATTGAACCGCGCGAGGTTTCCGAACTGCGATTGCGCGTAGACGATGTTCGGATCTGTTGGATCGACAACGCTGCCGAACCCGTCACCACCGGATGTAATGAACCAGTCAGCGTTGGTGATCCCACTGGTGTTACGGGTGCGCGATGGGCCGCCTACTGAAAAGTTGTCCTGTGACCCGCCGAACACACGATAGAACGGCTTTGAATCGTCTGTCGATACGCGGTAATACTGAGTGATGGGAAGATTCGCGGTGAAGCGATGAGTCTTTCCGTTGTCGAAAGATTCGTAGATCCCGCCGTCAGTTCCCACGATGTGGTGTGACGTCTCATCGGGGTCGATCCAGACCGAATGGTTGTCAACGTGTTTGTTGCGCTCGCCAACGCGACCGAATGTTTTCCCTCCATCCTGCGTTACCTGGAGGATCGGGTCGATCAGGTACACACGATCTACGTTCTTCGGGTCGGCGATGATTTCGTTGTAATAGTTACTGCCTGACTGGCGGCTGTTCATCTTCTCCCAGCTCGCCCCACCATCGCGCGAACGAAAGAATCCGCCTTTGCTGTCTGCAGCATCAGCCACAGCGTAGACGACACTGGGATTTGCCGGTGACATGGCGAGGCCGATGCGTCCGAGCTCGACATCGGGAAAACCGGATTGCGATTTGCTCCACGTCTTTCCGGCATCTGTCGAGCGCCACACGGCTGACCCCGGACCACCCGCGACGAATGTGAATACACGACGATGCCGCTGCCATGTTGTCGCGATCAGAAGATCAGGATTGCGTGGATCCATCTGCACATCGTTCACGCCTGTCCACTCATCGCCGCCGAGGATCTTGTTCCAGGTCTTGCCGCCATCGGTGGTTTTGTAGAGGCCGCGCTCGCCGCCCTTTCTCCAGAGAGGGCCGTGGGCAGCGACGTAGACGACGTCGGAGTTGCGCGGATCGATGAGCACCCGGCCGATGTGTTCGGATGTCTTGAGGCCCATGTTCGTCCAGCTGCGCCCGCCGTCGATCGATTTGTAGATCCCGTCCCCGTATGCGACTACGCGTTGTGCATTGTTCTCGCCGGTTCCGACCCATATCACGTTCGGATTGGCCGGATCGATGTTCACCGTTCCAATCGAGAATGAGCCTTGGCCGTCGAAGATCGGGGAGAAGGAGATGCCGCCGTTCGTGGACTTCCACACACCACCGGCTGACACACCGACGTACCATGTTCGCTTGTCTGATGGATCGATCGCGATGTCGGAGATGCGGCCGGATGTGAGCGACGGCCCGATGGAGCGAAGCGCGAGGCCGGAGAGGAGCCCGGTCGTTAGTCCGGAGCTATCCGAAGCAACGGCGGCTACTCGATTGGCTTTCGATTGCGCGCCGGCGACGGAAGACGCGGTGAGAAGCAACGTGATTGCCAGGTTGCGCATGCTGATGGCGGTTGTGGGAAGGAACCTTGCGGGCGGGAAAATCTATGTCCAAAGCGGCTGGCGTCTACGAAGAATTGCCGTAGCCATCAGAACACCGGTCCAGGCCGAGTTGGTACACACTGCAGATCGGCCCCGGCAAGTACCGGCCCCGTGTACGACTTACGCACCTCTGCCACTGCCGCGTCGAGGTCGAATTGCCCGATGTGGCTGAGTATCAGCTGACGAGCGTTCGCATCCCGCGCAACCTGCCCGACGACTGACGGAGATGCATGGAGCGGGTTTGTTTCACCAGCTCCTACCATGAGATGCAGAACCAGTATATCGGCTCCCTGCGCGAATGAGACAAAATGTGGATTGGTACCCGTCTGGTCGCTCCCGAACACGACGGTCCCGTTCGGAGTCTGAACCCGATATGCGAGGCTTGGAACGTTTCCATGAGGCACACCCAGGGCGGTCACTCTCACCCCATCATGTTCGAGGACAAGGGAAGGCTTCACTTTCGAAGCGTCGAGTTGTGTCACGTTGAGGGGCACTCCCATCCCTGCACCACGCAGTGTCCCGCCGAGTACCTGGAAAGCACCTGTCTTTTCATCGAACAGGCGTTGCAGGAAGGTTTGAAAATCCGGCGTGACATCTCCGCCTGATGGGCCGGCGATCGATAGCGGCTCCTTTCGAGCAAGGTTACTCAACCAGAGCAGTGCGGGCAGATCCGAGACGTGATCAGGGTGCAGATGGCTGATCGCCATGAGGGACAGATCCTCGAGACGACCACCTGCCTGGCCAAAGCGAAGAAACGTGCCGCCTCCAGCATCGACGAGAATTTTCCCCTTGCTCCCGAGCCACACGAGGTATCCTGTCGACGCGCGATTCGCGTTGATCCGGGGGCCACCCGACCCAAGCAGCTGGACCGCCATACCGCTCGTATCGCACGCTTGAGCCGAGGCGTTCGTCGCAATCACGAAACCGGCGAGACACGACGCAATTAATCTGAAAGATCTGAATCGATTTCTCATGTCATCTGTGCGGCGGCAATGTCATTTTGCTTCCTCGAGGATTGTCAGGGTAGAACCCTGACAGACAACAAGTACTTGCATCGGCAATCTACGCTCAAAGTAGCGTGCGTCTATCAACGAACCGCATTGTGTTGGGCCAGCTTGTGGCGATTAGAAAAGCGCCGTAGCATCTGTATCCAAAGTGGAGGCACTTTGACACGCAGCATGAGAGATTCCAGCGTAAGCATCGTTTTACAGGGAGTCTGGATGGTTGCCGGCCTGCTCGGCGCACCGGCAGTGCAAGCGCAGGCAACACCAGGCAATACGCAAACGTTCGATCTCGTCGTGCTAAACGGTCGCGTCATCGACCCTGAGACCGGCTTTGACGGGATCCGCTCGATCGGGATCAATCAGGGTCGCATCGAAGCGATCGCAGCATCCCTGCTTCGCGGACGAGATACAATCGATGCGAAAGGGTTGGTCGTCGCGCCCGGGTTCATCGACCTGCACTCTCACGGTCAGGACTTGTCCGGCGCCAGGATGCAGGCATTCGACGGCGTGACGACGGCGCTCGACCTCGAGTCCGGCACGCTACCGATCGCGGCGGCCTACGATCGCATCGGCCGCGAAGGACGTCCGATCAACTACGGGTTCTCCGCATCCTGGCTCTACTCGCGAATTGCCGAGAAGGAGAAAATGGAACCGACCGGAGCGATAACGTTCTTTCAGGAAGCGCAGCGGCGAAAAGGATGGCAGTTCACCCTCGCATCTGATGATGAAACAGCGCGCATTATAGCAAGGTTAGAGCGCGGGATCGACGAAGGCGCGCTCGGTATCGGGATCCTTGCCGGATATGCGCCGGGGTACGGACGCATGGAGGCCTTCGCTGTAGCACAGCTCGCTGCCCGCAGGAACGTTCCGACATTCACGCACGTGCGTTATCAGAGCATGATCGAGCCGCAATCATCGTTCGAATCAATGTCTGAGATAGTGTCGCTCGCCGCAGGAACCGGTGCCCACATGCACATCAGTCACCTCAACAGTATGAGTCTGCGCGACATCCCGCGCATAGGTGACCTTCTGCGCAGTGCGCAACAGCGGGGCCTCCGGATTACGACCGAGGCATACCCATACGGTGCAGGCTCGACAGTCGTCGGAGCAGAGTTGTTTCGCGGCAACTGGCGCGACCGGCTTGGCGGGGGAGTGGCTGCCGATATCGAGGTAGGAGGAGTTGCACTCAACGATTCTACCTTGGCGGAGATGCAGTCGAAGGCGCCTGGCACGTGGGTGATCGCGCATTTCATGCATCCAGGGCGCGATACCGCAGACCAGGACTATCTCGACCAGTCTGTACTTTTTCCTGGCGGTGCAATCGCATCCGATGCAATGCCATGGACGTTGAATGGGCAACCAGTCGGCGATGCATGGCCGCTACCCGACAGTGCTTTTGCTCATCCGCGCAGCGCAGGGACGTTCACTCGTTTTCTGCGCGACTACGTGCGTGAGCGGCAGAAGGTGACGCTGATCGATGGACTGCGCAGAATGACGCTGATTCCAGCCCAGATTCTCGAGGCAAGTGTTCCTCAGATGAAACAAAAGGGGCGAGTGCAGGTTGGAGCGGACGCAGATCTAGTCGTGATTGACCTCGCCACGGTGTCGGAAAGAGGGACGTACATCAGCCCCAACCGGACCGCAGTCGGCATGCAATACGTGATCGTGAATGGAACGCCGATCATCCGCAAAGGGGCCCTCATTCGGGATGCACTGCCGGGAAAAGCGATTCGTCGACAGGTGTCGGGGAATTGAGCAACCTGCCGCACTCCCCCTTTTTTTGCGGTTCCGAAGGCCGCCTAAGGTTTCCGCGACGCACCTTCCCGCCGCGCCAGCGCCTTGTAATACTCCTCGACCATCTTCCGGTACTCCGGAGGCACATCAGATGTCCCGCCAAGCAGCGGCCGGTCAGTCAGGTCACCTTCCATGGCGCGGCGCAGCGCGAACTCGAACGTCTTGAAACCCTCGACCACTCCGCCCTGAAGCCGCTGAAGTTCTTCGGTGTCGCTGTAGACACGAGCGGACTCCAACGCTCGGAGCTGCGCAATCATTCGATCGAGTTGCGCCACATCCACGCCCTCGCGCGAAAGCTCTCGCCGCAGGGCCTCGGCATCCGCGCGCCGCTCACGATACTCTCTCGAGAACTGCCGGATCTGCTCCGGTGTCAAACTCCCCGCCCCGCCGGCTCGAGCGCCTTGACCCCCGCCTGAAGTCGGACTGCTTCCTTGACGGCCGACGCCACCCTGCTGTCCCTGACCCTGCTGTCCCTGACCCTGGTGTCCCTGACCCTGCTGTCCCTGACCCTGCTGACTCTGACCCTGCTGACTCTGACCTTGTTGTCCCTGCGGCTGGCCTTGCTGAGATCGATCACCTGAACCGCCTCGTTCGCCTTCAGCATTCCTCGCTCTCTCCTCGAGCGATTGCAATCCACGCGCGATATCCCGCGCTTTATCCAGCGACCGGCCGGCGCGCTGCTCACCCGGCTCACGCACAGCGCCCGCGGCTTCCTGAATCCGCCGCTTCATGTCGTCGACAGAGGTGCCGATCTGACCCTCGAGATTGCGCGCGTATTCCGGCGACCCACCCTGCATCACGCCCTTGGAGAAAAGAATACGCTCACGCAGACGCGTATCACGAATCGCGTTTGCCGCCTCCTGCATTTTGCGCGATGCATCCCGCTGCTCACGCCGCGCCTCCGCCGACATGCGATCGAGACGCCCCTCTATGTCGGCAACCTCGTTCGCCATCGCGTCCTTCCGCTGTGCGAGACGCGTCGACGCCCCAAGCTCGCGGCTACCCCCGGCACGCAACTCCTCGACATCCCGCGCGACATCCCGCTGCTCCTCAGCCAGCCGCTCAGCTCGCTGGACCAGATCGCGCGCATCGCGCTCGAGCCTCGACGTGCGCCCATTATCCAGTCGCCGCCGCGTTTCCTCGAGGCGACGCAGCGCGGCCGCAGCCTCGGCCGTCGATTGATCACCCTGTCCGGTTGCAGAGCGGCGCATCGCGTTCGCCGCATCGCGCAGCTGTCGCGCGGCGTCGCCAAGCGACTGCGATGATTGCTCACGAGAGAGACGCTCGAGCTGACGCGCGAGTTCCTCGGTCTCCTGCGCGAGCTGGCGTTGAGAGCCGCCACCTGTGCCGGAGCGCGACGACTGCTCAGCCCGTGCGCGCATGCGCTCGGCTTCCTGTTGCTGACGCGCGGCGAGCTGGCGCAGACGCTCGAGCGTTTCATCGACGCTTCGATCTGCCTGCTCACGCTCGCCACGTTCAACCTGCTCGTACTGATTGCGCAGCTTGTCGTTCTCGAGCTCGAACAGGTCGGCAAGATCTTCCGCGTTGGGTTGCGCACCACCTCCACCCCCACCCTGTTGATTCTCGAAGCTGACCTGCACCTCGCGATACGCCGCTTCAGCACGCTGAAGGTGCTGCAGCGCTTTCTGCTCGGGCGGGAGTGCATCGTTCGCGGCACTCCGGGCCAGCCGTTCCTCCGCCCCTCTCATCGCCGCAACGGCCTGCGCCAACTCGGCCGCGATCTGCGCCATCGTCGAGTCCGCGCTCATGACGCCGCGTTGCCTGAGTCTCTGCTCGAGCGTCTGCGCCTGCTCGCGGAGGCGACCCTGCGCGAGCAGAATCGTCGAGATGTTCTCCCGCGTCACTTTATCCGATGTCGATGCGCGGTCACGCACGACCTTGAATGTTGCAGCAACGATGTCACGCTGCTGCTGCGAGAGCGCTCCCGGTGAAGCGTCACCTCGCGCCCCGCCTCCGCCGCCGGCCTGTTCTGACTGGCGATACTCGCGATTGAATGGTCGAATCTCGAGAAAGTAGATGTCCGTCGTCGCGGTCTTACCACCGGCTCGATCTGCGTCACTCGCGCGCGCGAAATACGAGATGAGATCTCCCGGCTTGAGTGTCATCTCCTCCAGGTAGAGCGTGTGTCCGGCCGAGATATCCTTGAGTCCGCGCCCTTCATGAAGTGGTACCTTCTTTTCCTCGCCACCGTTTACCGAATACACGAGCTCCAATCGCTGCACGCCAAAGTCATCTTCCGCGCGCGCCTCGATGAATACTTCTTCGAGCGAGGAGACCTTGGTGTCCCGACCAGGCTTGGTGATCGACACAGATGGCGCGCCATCGGCGAGCATATCGATCGCGTAGTCGAGTGAAGCCGGTACGTATCGTCCCGCGGCATCAGCGAGCTCTACCTTATAGAAGCCACTCCGCGACACAGTGATCTCGCCCTGGAGCCGCCCGCTGTCGGCGACCGTGAGCGGAATTGTGTCCTTGCCGTCGAGGACGAGACGGCCAGCCGTTGCCTCGATCGTCGACGTGACAGCTACCATCACCCGCGTCCCGCGGATCGCTGCAATATCGCCACCGTCCGAAACGCGCTGCGGCGACAGCCGCGTGTATTCCGGATACCGATACTCGAGGTCGATCTGTTTGACGAACGGAAGATCGGCGACAGCAATGCGGAACACCCGTGACCGCACAGGACCTGCCTCGACGTAATACTCAGACTGGTGGTCCAGATCGAGAAGGCGAATGGTGAAATGGGCGGAATCAGCACCGCGCGGCATTACAATGCGCTCGGGATCTCCAGTGCCACGGGTGGCGACCAGCGTAACCTCTTCGGCCGCGAAGCCACCAAGTCGCGCAACCACCTCGAGATCGCCACCCCGCGGGATCGTCGTATCTCCTGGGGCAACATCGACTGTGTATCGCACGGCAGCTTCCGCGGAACCCCAGGGTATGAACAGGGCGCGCGCACCATTGCGGATGAAGTCTGGTCCGGTGAGGATCACCGCGAGGACGCCTATCACGAGCCCTCCGAGGATTGCCGAGCCGCGTTGGAGCTCGCGACGTTCCACGCGACGGCCGCCCTCCACTTTGCGAAGGCGAGCCAAGGCCGAAACGATGACACCGTTCACCAGCGCTTCCGACTGCTGCGCGCGACCGGCGCGCCCATCCCGTTGCTCCACCGCGCTCACGACGGCGGCGTCGAGCGTGGGCTCGTGCTCTTCGAGGTACAGAGCTACTCGCTGATCGGAAACCTTCCTGACGAGTGGCCGAACGAGAAACAAAACGGCGACACCAAGAATCGTGATGTATGCAATCACTCGCGATACAAGAACCGATTGCGGAGTGAAGCCAAGTCGCTGCATGCCGAATGACGCAATGAGAATCGCGATTGCTGCAACAGCCAGGACCCAGGTGACGCCGCGCAGCGCTAATCTCATCCGCCAGCGTCGACGAACATCGCGAATGACTGATATCAGTTCTTCATGCATGATCCATCCTTGCGTCGGCGAGCGCGACATCGCGCCGCCCGGCACGTGACAGGCGATTGGAAAGCAAAGACTCGGCTGCGAGAAGTAGCAGCGCCACCACAAGTACATACCACCACAACGTCTGACGCTTCTCACGCTCGGCGACGCTCAGTGTCGTTACACCTGCTACTGTCGCGGCCGTGGTACCGGCTGGCGACACGGCGCGAGACAGCTCATCGGGCGCAAAATTTCCAAGCTCCGATTCGGACGCGTCGGGATTCACCGCTATGGTGCGACTAGCTGCCACTCCGTTAGCATCGCGAATCTCATAGAACCCTTGTTCGCGAAGCGGGAGTGATCGGACAGAGTCAGTGCCGCTCCACCGTGTGCGCTCGCCCGATGGGGCGACTGCGAGCAACTCACCGGCACCGCCCGGATCAGACATGGCCATTACATGCCCGACAGTGTGCGAAGACGGCTGTGGTGTCCATGCAGCCGCATACCTCACCAGCGACTGGATCAGCGGCAGAAACACAGGCTGCACGGGGAGGTCATTCCAGTATCCGTCGAAAGTCGAGCTGAAGACGAGCACTCTTCCATCCCCAACGTGACGCTCGGCGAGCGCAACACTGCCGTCATCAAAGCGTGCGAGCACCGCGTCCGTCGATGTCGGCGACAACGATCGATAACGGAAGTAACGCGCACTCGTGAAGTCACCGCTTCGGGTGCCGCGGAAGCTTTCGAGCGCGGGATGGTTGCGATCGAGCGATCCCATTGTCCCGCCCCGCTCTGCGGATCTATCGATGATCTCCCCGACTGCGCCAGGCAGGAGCTCCGTGGTCCCGCTCAATGCGCGTGTACCATTGGCCTCACCCAATGCGACGATCAGCCCTCCGCCGCTCTGCACGAGTGCGCGAATGCGTTCGCCAACCGTGCCCCCTGGCATTGCGGCTCCGTGAAGGATCACGACGCGCGCGGCATCTACATCGGCGGATGTCACGTTATCTGAGCGCCGCTGCGCGATGCGGAATGTTGGACTATCACCAATGCCGAGTGCACGCGGCAGGAACATTGTGCGCGACGCCGCGGCACCCGGACTTTCGATGAGCAGGACGTTTACGAGCTGCGCCGGTGCAATGACGAAGTGAAACACATCATCAACCGAAAGGCGGTCGTCGTCAGCAGATCCGCTGACGCGAACGGTTCCACGCGTTGTCGCGTCAGGAACGGCAACCGGCGCGAACGTCACCGACGTTGCACCGCTCGTCGGAAGCGTAACCTGCTTCGCTTCAACTTCGCGTCCATTGATCTCGAGCGTCGCGAGCGCACTGGCAGCGGGGCGCTCTCCCTGTCGCGCCACTCGCGCGGCGACGATTACACGGTCGACACCACCTCTCGCATCACGCGAAACGTCAACGCCAGTGACGAGCGTGTTCGCGGTCGTTGAATCGCCGATGTCTATCGTCGTCAACGTTGCAGGTGCTGCCAGCCGCGGCAACTCCTGACCATCCCACCCCGCGCGCTGAAAGTCACTGATCAAAAC